>CAZMDX010000296.1:0-2442 GCA_964564805.1 uncultured Pseudoalteromonas sp.
TGTCAGTCGTGTCATACCTCAAACCCTAAATATTGGATAACAGTGATTTACTGCTATTTAAAAACTGCGGAGAGGATAAGGCTTGAATGTGACAGAAATATTGCAGATAAATGACGCTAAAATGACAACGACAAACGACACGGATTCAGTCTCTTATTTAGACTTTTATTCAGAACAGTGAATACCTTATTTTAATTGGTCTAAAGCGGTGTTTGAGAAATAATATCCAGCGTAATTTCAAAAATATTGATCTACATTTTTTACAAACTAATATTAAGCTATATCTATTGATATAAAAAAAAGGCCACTTAGCGTGACCTTTTTTTTATATTGACGAATTACCTAAAAATCGTATTTCAAAGATAAACTTATTTTTGTCCCTCTGGTTTGTGAACGCAGCAGTACATCTTCAAATTCTAACCTTTTGTTTTCACCTAAAAGATTTTGTACCTTAAAGGTCAAAGTAGTATTAAAATTTGGATAATATTTATAGACCGTATCCAGAGAATGGAACGGTTGCTCATAACTATCATCGAAACCATCTATACCAGGGATCAGAATTCGCTCACCAAATACGTTGTAAACAACAGACAAAGAATGTTCTCCATTGTCTGAGTCGTAACCTGCCTGCATATTAGCCACATATTGAGAATGACCCGTTAAGCGACGAGTAAGGTTTGTCACCGCTGCAGATAAGCCCGTTTGATCCACAATATTTTGACGGTCTAACGTTATTTCTGAATCACTGATAGTCAAATTACCAGATAAAAATATATTATCCCAAAGGCCATCACCAAAAGATTCTAGGCCTTGCAGAAATTCAAATTCTATACCGTATAACTCACCCGTCTCTGCATTTGCAATTTTTATGAGAGGGGGGCCGTCTTGTGCGGGTGATTGAACCGATTCGATTGGCGCATCCATGTCTTTATAAAACAAGCCTATAGATAGGTTATTACCCGCCTCACGATACCATTCCCAACGTACATCGTAATTTAATATGGATGTAGTATCGATACCTGGTGTACCAGAAGTGGGGAAACCGGTAAGGGGATCAATAAAAGTGGATGATGAAACCTCACGTAAATCAGGTCGAACGACAGTTTGGCCTACACTCGCTCTAAACTGCATTGAGTCATCTTTAATGTAAGTGAAAGCTAACGCGGGATAAAAGTCATCTTCCTGAAAGGCTAGTTGGCTTCGGTCAGCATCATCTGGCAAATCGATTTGATTCGTTCTAGGATCAAAGGGTGCCACCACTTGCCGGAAATCTTCAAATCTAGCACCACCGCTAACACGCCACTTTCCTTTGTAAAATAAATCAGCTTCCACATAATATGCGTCGACCTTTTGCGCTGCTAAATAGTCATCACCAGCAATAGTGGTATCACGAAGAATAGCCGTGGTGTTAAAATTACCCGGTTCTGCCAATACATCATCGCCCAGTATAGAAAAGAATGAACTCCCTACTAAGTCCGTGTTGTCTGAAAATGCTCGAGTATTAATATCAAATGTGCGGCTTTGGGATGAGCGCGTTTTAGTGAGAAAATCAGCACCTACTTTAATTTCTATTTCCCAGTCTTTAGCAGAAACAGGATAGGTAAAGTTATATCCATAGTTTTCCAAGCGGTCATGAAGATTTTGAAACGTATAACGAGAGGCCGTGGTCGAGTTGTTCAATGAACTTTCATTTTGGGGATCAAAAAAACCATCTTCATTGGCATCAGCTAACACAAAACGCGCGTCTACATTTCCAGGGGCGTCACGTAAGGAGCGACCCAGGGAATACTTCCAATCCAGACCTGCAAAGTTAAGTGATGGAAAAGTATGCATACCACGTATTTGATTGGTATACATTTTACGTTCTTCATATTCCACTTCAATATCACGGATACGCAAACCTTCAGCAAGGTTCAAATTTTCTGTATTACCAAAACGTTCACTGATCCGATCACTGGTATCACTGAGTAAAATCAAACTATAATCGATCCGATGATTTCGATTAAAATCAATACCTAAATTAAGCATGTTTGACCATTTCACCGTTGTTTCAGTGACGGCTATATCATCAAAGAAACGTACGATGTTAATCGAATCTCCAACACGGTCAGCTTGCTCAAGTTCATATTCTTCGGATACGGTCGTTTCATTGTCGTAGCTGGATGTCCATAAAAATCCAATTCGCCAATTATCGTCAAGATCAACGCTATTGCCTAATGAAAAACCAAAACCAACATCTGGCCTCACACTTTTCAAGAAAGAATCATAGTCACGATTCACATCATTTAATAAAGACAAAGCGACGTCTTTATCTAGATTATCTAAAAATTGTTTATTATCCCAACGGGTTTGTATCGACTCAGGAATGGCTCTTGTGCCATCATCTTTCCCTAACCAATCTTGACCACCGCCATTATAAGAGAGGGCATCTGCAGAATTTTC
>CAZMDX010000297.1:0-4685 GCA_964564805.1 uncultured Pseudoalteromonas sp.
CAACAGTAGAGGAGTTGCTTGCTCCATGTTATAAATCAACCCATACCCCAGCAAATATCCCGGCAAATAGAATACGACGACTAATGAAAAAAATGTAGTCTTGGTCAAAACAGTATCTTTAGAAATAGTCAATGTTTTTCCATCAGCTGAAAAAAGAACATAACACCTGTTTAAGCAGCAAAATTGGTGACTACAATATGAGGCACAGATCAGTAGACTGGCTTTTTTTTCTTGGATCGGTTGTTATTTTTATTCAGTAAACCAACGAACGAATAGCATCAGACACTGTTACAAAATGAATTTTAGTTAGGCACAGTTCTGCCTTTTTAAACTCATTAGCACGAACTAAATCGATAAGCTGATCTACACCAAACACTCTCTGTGTTTTGATCAAATCTAATGTTTTAGATATAAAATAGCTAAAACCAACAGAGTCTATGACGTAATCATCATCGCTAAGGATTAATTCATAACATTCAATTTTAAATTCTTTTTCAGAGCCTAAATAAATAAGCTCGTCATCACCATCAAGTTTTAAAACACACGGCCAAGATATGATAAGGACACTCCGATAAAAATAATGTTTTTGTGTGAGACTGTTATGGAAGGGCAAAGTATTGTGTTAACACAGTCGTCCTACAAGAAAAGCTTATTACATTTTATCACTCACTTCCTCCCTTCTTTTTTTGAATCAAATTCTTTGTCAAGGACACCTGTTTCTTTCAATTTTTTTTCTAAAACCGTTATTATTTTGATGGCAAAAACCCCGAGCATTAATCAGAAAATCCCAAAAAGAAATCCTACATTTTCCATTTCAACTCTCCCTTTGCGGCTGGTAAGTCGCATTAACGCATTGTATGGAGTATAACTCATGCAGATCATTATGTTTCACCTCAGGTTGGGGCAAAGTGAAACCCTGGCTTTGGCAGCAACTAAAGCTTTTTTTGTACTCGAATAGTCTAGTGGGTCTTGGTAACTGCCTCGCATTATGCCTGCAAAATTTAGCTTATATGAACACTAAAATAAAGCAAAGTATTAACATCGGTATCAATACTGGTGAGTGTCTTTTGGACATTGACATCCGTCTTTTGGATATTTATTTTACTGTTTCTGTAGCAGCGACAAAATTAAAGGTTTTATTGTCATCAACCTCACCGCTGTTGAGCCTTTACAGTGAACTATTCCCAAGTTAAATCCCATCAGTTGTTCAGATTTACTATTAAAATAAATAGGGAACGCTAAACATTAAACGTTAAACGTTAAACAATTAACCAGATCAAAAAAATGATATTTTTATGCCTGCTGTATCCATTCCAAATCATTGTGTGGGATTCGTTGGTAACGCTTTATTTGCTATTTTGCTGGTCCACAGTGCTCCTAACATCGCAAGTATAAAGCCAGGAAGGGTGATTAACGTGGGCACTTCGTCTGCCACTAACCAAGCAATAAGTGCCCCAACACCAGGCACCATAAACATAATCGAAGCTACCTTTGTTATAGAGCCTTCGCGAACCATGGCGAACATTAACAGTATGCCTACAATAGAATTACCAAAAACTACAAAGGCAATAGCGCCCCAAAAAGGTAATGTATTTTCAAAAATAAGTCCTTCAACCGCTAATGCGAATGGAATAGAAATAACCGATGCAAACGCATATTGCACCCAAGTAGCCACAATAGGATGGACACCTAACTTTCGTTGTTTTTCAATTACCTGACCAATTGATAACGCAACAACTGCAGTAAAACCAAGAATTGCGCCTAATAAGTACCCCTCGTTACCTTGCATGTTAACCCCCACAATCAATGCTGCACCTAGCAGCCCTAAGGTCAGGCTAGCCCATATGTTCCAAGCCGGTATTTTTCGAGCTAATAACGCGCTTGCTATGATCACCAGTACTGGTTGTGAAGCAGCAAATAGGGCCATGATACTGGCACTTGCTCCTAGTTTCATACCCACATAAATACTTCCAAAATGTCCTATGTGCAAAAACAACCCAGTTCCAATTAGCGCATAAGACTTTCGAAAATTAGGGATTGGTAAGCGCCACAATATAACCAAAGGTGTCAGCACTAAAAAAGCACCTACGAAACGAAAAGCGAGTAAGTTCAAGGGTTGGGTATATAGCAATGCTAGTTTTGCCATAGCATAACCGGCGCTCCAAACGAGCAAAAATATAAGCGGGTAGAGGGGTTTTAACATTGAAAGCACGGGCGTTAAATCATTTAATTTAATGGGTGATGCTAACATGCAAATAAAAATCGTCACATAGGACTGGAGTCATATACCATCATTTAACTCTTTACAGTATTGTTTCGCTAAGTCGTCGCGGCAAGCTGGGGTTGACTGAACTATTTATTTTTATCACTTATTATTATTGATCATTTATCATCAATTATTTTCATTCACCATCATTTACTAAGGTATATCGTTATGTCTTACGCCACACAATACCAAGCTTCAATTGACTCACCTGCAACATTTTGGGGCGACAAGGCCAAACAATTACCTTGGTTTAAAACGCCTGAAAAAATATTGTCTATGGATGAAAATGGTATTCAAAGATGGTTTGCTGATGGCGAAATGAATACTTGTTACATGGCCTTAGATCATCATGTTGCACAAGGTCGTGGTGAGCAAATCGCACTCATTTATGATTCGCCTGTCACCACAACAAAAATGCAATTTACTTATCGTGAGTTACTTGAAAAGGTGGCTCGGTTTGCAGGTCTGTTGCAAGTCAACGGAGTCAATAAGGGGGACACAGTAATTATTTATATGCCGATGATCAGCGAAGCCGTTATTGCGATGCTGGCGGCCGCTCGAATTGGTGCTGTGCATTCGGTCGTGTTCGGTGGTTTCTCTGCTCATGAACTCGCGGTACGTGTTGATGATGCGCAACCCAAGTTATTGATAACGGCGTCATGCGGCATCGAGGTTAATCGCATCATTGAATATAAACCTATGATTGATGAGGCAATTGAGCTTGCAGTTTATAAGCCTGCGCGCGTTATATTATTACAACGCGAACAGTGCCTTGCGAGCATGCAACACGGTCGCGACATAGATTGGGCTGATGCCTTAGAAACAGCTCAACCTGCTGATTGTGTTAGCGTTCGTGGAACCGATGCTCTTTATATCTTGTATACCTCTGGAACGACAGGCAAACCTAAGGGTGTTGTTCGTGAAAATGGTGGGCACGCCGTTGCCTTAAAATACTCAATGTCGGCAGTTTATAATATGCAACCGGGTGATGTATTTTGGGCCGCATCAGATATTGGTTGGGTAGTAGGGCATTCTTATATTGTTTATGCGCCACTGTTACATGGATGCACGACAATAGTGTTTGAAGGTAAGCCGGTAAAAACCCCTGATGCCAGTGCATTTTGGCGAGTGATTGAAGAGTATGCAGTCAAAGCTATTTTTGCTGCTCCCACCGCATTTAGAGCTATTCGCAAAGAAGATCCTGAAGCTAAATTATTGGAAAAGTACGATTTATCCTGTTTAGAAAGTGTATTTATGGCAGGCGAACGGCTAGACCCACCCACCTATGAATGGACCAAAAAGATAACCGGTAAGCCGGTCATCGACCACTGGTGGCAAACAGAAACAGGCTGGGCCATAGCTTCAAACTTAATCGGGATTCAAAGATTGCCTACAAAACCTGGTTCTGCGACCAAACCGGTGCCTGGTTTTAATATACAGATACTGGATGCTAACGGACTGCCACTTCCACCGAATGCGCAAGGTGCCATAGCAATTAAATTACCTTTACCTCCGAGCTGTCTGAGCACTATTTGGGGCGATTTTGGTCGTTTTGAATCTGGTTACTTAAGTGAATATCCTGGTTACTATTGCTCTGGAGATGGTGGCTACATTGACGAAGATGGTTATTTATTTGTTATGGGGCGAACGGACGATATTATTAACGTGGCCGGGCACCGCTTATCAACAGGTGAAATGGAAGAGATTATAGCTGCCCATGACGCCGTAGCTGAATGCACGGTTATCGGTGTTTTCGATCACATTAAAGGCCAAGTACCGGTAGGGTTAACGCTTTTAAAAGATGGGGTGAATATAAGCGAGGTAGACTTACAAGCTGAATTGGTTGCTATGGTTCGTAAAAAAATTGGTGCCGTTGCTTGTTTGAAATACACACTCATCGTTGAACGTTTACCCAAAACCCGATCAGGGAAAATACTGCGTAAATTGTTGCGCCAGATAGCACAAAACCAAGAGTTTGTTGTGCCTTCTACTATTGATGATCCCACTAGCATCGATGAAATCAAGATTATTATGCAAAACAATGGGTTGGTAAAAACAATCGTTTAAGTGTGAGATCCATTAACATTTATTGTTTAGGTAGGGTACGTCAAGTTGACTAAAACTTGATTAAAATTTTCTGAACAAAACAAAGTTTTTAGTTGAATGTCTATCATCACGTTTATTTTACGTGTCATAAGCTTTCTAAATAATCTGCTTTGTCTGATGATGACGGCAAAAGTAACATGTGTTGATTATCGTGAAAATCAGGTGTAGCGTTATTTTTGTTATGTTCGAATACCAACGTTTATATTTTTTAGACGTTTTAAAGAAGATAATTCAAAGTGGCTTAAATGTCATGTGGTTACAGAGCACATAGTTGAATGAATTTTTGTGACAATATTTAAATTTTATTATCTTA
>CAZMDX010000298.1:0-1829 GCA_964564805.1 uncultured Pseudoalteromonas sp.
GCATCGGGAAGCCGTTTGAGAAGATATTCTCTGTATCTTTAAGGCGTTATACCCACTAATAGAGAGTAAATATAATGGCGAAGAAAGTCACTGGCTTAATTAAGCTACAGGTTGCAGCAGGTGCCGCAAACCCTAGTCCTCCTGTTGGTCCTGCATTAGGTCAACATGGTGTGAACATCATGGAATTCTGTAAAGCGTTTAACGCAAAAACAGAAGCACTTGAGAAAGGCGCTCCAGTACCAGTAGAAATTACTGTGTACGAAGACCGTTCTTTTACATTCATAACAAAAACTCCTCCTGCCTCTTTCTTACTTAAGAAAGCTGCTGGAATAAAAAATGGTTCTGGTCGTCCAAACACTGAAAAAGTGGGTAAAGTGACACGTGCGCAATTAGAAGAGATTGCACAAACCAAAGAACCGGATTTGACTGCCTCAAGTTTAGAAGCAGCAGTAAACACCATCGCTGGCTCTGCACGCAGCATGGGCTTAGTGGTAGAGGGGTAAGATATGGCTAAACTAACAAAACGCGCTCGCTTAGTTCAAGAAAAAGTTGATGCGACTAAAGAATACGGATTTAATGAAGCGGTTGCTTTATTAAAAGAATTAGCCACTGCTAAATTTGCAGAAAGTGTTGACGTAGCTATTAACCTTGGCATAGATGCACGTAAATCTGACCAGAACGTACGTGGTGCAACTGTACTGCCAAATGGTACAGGTAAAGATGTACGTGTTGCAGTGTTTACTCAAGGTGCAAACGTTGAGGCTGCTAAAGCAGCTGGTGCTGACATTGTTGGTATGGAAGATCTAGCTGAGCTGGTTAAAAAAGGCGAAATGAACTTCGACGTCGTGGTTGCTTCACCAGATGCAATGCGTGTTGTTGGTCAATTAGGTCAAATATTAGGACCTCGCGGTCTTATGCCTAACCCTAAAACGGGAACAGTTACACCAGACGTTGCTACAGCGGTAAAGAATGCTAAAGCAGGTCAGGTACGCTATCGCAATGACAAGAATGGTATTATTCATGCAAGCATTGGTAAAATAGCGTTTGAAGCAAATCATATTCAAGAGAACTTAGCAGCATTGTTAGAAGCGCTTAATAAAGCTAAGCCTTCTTCAGCCAAAGGTATTTTCATTCAGAAAATAAGCCTTAGCACAACAATGGGTGCAGGTGTTTCTGTAGACCAAGCTAGCTTAGGCTAGTAAGGTTTTTAACAAGTAAGCATTAGCTTACTTGTTTCTCTGTAAAGGTTATGGGTTGGAGTCTGAATTTAGCTTTTTGTAAAATTAGTTAGACGAAAGACTCCCGTCCTAGACCGCAGGCGTAAGTTGGCGAGTGAAGTAAGAGAGCATTCGCCTAGATAGTGTCAGTAATGTCACAAATCGCAAACAACTTGCTTAAAAAGTCAGCCTGCGCAGACGGTGGTATCGACTCAGACTCTCTGGGATTAACGAACACCGTAGAGCGGTGGATTTACTTAAGCTAATCCTTTAGTAATGATATCAATCTGTGAATCCTGAAACGGATATTTCGAATAGAAATGAAGTTTCAGACTTTAAGAGGTGAACTCAGTGGCATTAGGCTTAGCAGCAAAAAAAGAGATCGTAACAGAGATAAACGATGTTGCATCTCGAGCTCTATCTGTTGCCGTCGCTGAATACCGTGGCATGGAAGTGGCAGAGTTAACTGATCTTCGTGTTAAAGCGCGTGAACAAGGTGTGTACTTACGAGTAGTTCGTAACACACTGGCAAAACGTGGTTTAGCCGATAGTAAGTTTTCTGACATGGACAGTGCTTTAACTGGCCCGTTAATCTATGGTTTTTCCATAGAT
>CAZMDX010000299.1:0-5689 GCA_964564805.1 uncultured Pseudoalteromonas sp.
GTAATAAATAATATTCACTCATAAGTCTGAGCGTAACTTTTATTGTATTGGGGTGGCTGACTATTTAGGTAGAATTTCTCTCGTATTACTGGGCTTAATTTATACATTTATACCAGTCACTTTTAATATCAAACATCAGCAATGATATACGCCTCGGTTTTATCCCTTATCAGGACAAGAAGCCAAGCAAAATTTCAAAAGTAAAACACATCGCCCGTATCATGTTAGAAAATCGATCCAAAGGATGTTCTCGATTGGGAATAGGTTTGCCTCACAGCCTGCACTTTACATACTGTCGATCAGAGGTTTGATCTTCTTAACATTTAATAAAATCTTTTCAGCGGCAAGCGCTTAATCATCTATTAATTAAGTCATTGATTACTTTTTGCAACCTTCATTACGAAGCGTTAGTTTAAAATGTGTTACTACACGCTTTGCACTGGAAAGTGTTCTTTCCAGTGCAAAGCAATCTGCTCTCGTGTGCAGCACCAGACCTGATCATGACTTTGCACATATTCAATGAACCGTTGCAGTGCAGCCATGCGTGCAGGCCTTCCAATGATTCGACAATGTAGACCAATAGACAACATTTTTGGTGCCGTTTCACCTTCAACGTATAACACATCAAATGCGTCTTTCAGATACTGGAAAAACTGTTCGCCACTATTAAAACCCTGAGGTGTGGCAAAACGCATATCGTTGGTATCTAGCGTATAAGGGATCATCAATAATGGTTTAACGTATTGTGTATCGTAATAAGGTAAGTCATCAGCGTAAGAGTCGGCACAGTACAAAATGTCATCTCGTTCTGCTATTAACTTGAGGGTGTTAGGGCTTGTTCTACCGGTGTACCAACCAGTGGGTTTGCTGCCTGTAATCGCTTGATGCAACTGTATTGAGGCATTAATCATTTTTTTTTCTTGATCTTCGGGCATATCTTGAAAAGGGATCCAACGCATTGCATGACTGGCTATTTCCCAGTTTGCTTCCTTCATAGCAGCTACTGCTTCTGGATTGCGTTGTAATGCCATCGTTACACCAAATACAGTGACGGGTAATTGATAACGAACAAACAAATTATACAGACGCCAAAATCCAGCGCGACTGCCATATTCATACATCGATTCCATGCTCAAATGTCTGTCTGAATATGCCTGTGCTCCGATAATCTCAGATAGGAAAGTTTCAGATTGGTCATCCCCATGCAAAACACAATTTTCACCGCCTTCTTCATAATTAAGCACAAATTGTATGGCTATCTTGGCTTGATTTGGCCACTTGGGATGGGGAGGATATTGACCGTAACCAATTAGATCCCTTGGGTATGCATGTTTCATCGAGTACCTTTATTGAAATTCTGTCGGAACAGATAAGCTGCAGCCGGTTAGTATTAATTTCACCAAATTATTGGTAGCTTCAGCAAAGTCCGTCTGAGTCATCGGTTTGCCTCTAAGTTCATTAATTTGTATAGAAAAATCTGCATAATGTTGTGACGTTGCCCAAATATTGAATAACAAATAATGAGGATCGGTTACAGATAATTTGCCTTGCTCAATCCATTGTTTAATTACCGCCACTCGTCCCGCCATCCAAGAGGCATGTTGGTCTTTAAAAAATTCGGTTAAATTAGGAGCTCCATTAATAATTTCTAATGCAAACATTTTGGATGCGTTGGGTCGACATCTGGAAATTTCCATTTTATCAGCAATATATTGCGCCAAAACTTCTGCTGGATCATCGCTAGCCGTTGCTTCATCAAACCGGCTATTCCACAACCGCAAAATATCCTCTAACAAAGTCAAATATAAAAATTCTTTGGATTTAAAGTAATAAAGAACATTGGTTTTTGGCAGCTCGGCTCGATCGGCTATTTGCTGAACGCGTGCACCTTTAAAACCGTGCAGAGCAAACTCCTTCTCCGCAGCATCTAATATTTTGCTACGATTAAGCTCTCCAATGCTGATTTCTTTGTAATTTTTACTTGTACACATTAATTATTTTATTTCCATTTTGAAAATCTTTATGGGCCCCGCTTAACATTACAAAAATATCACCCAATCTGATTGATTGCTAGAATCATAATGCTGTTAGATATAAATTACTGTCAAACAAATTTTCGGCATTTATATTGCTTGTAAATTTAGACAATGCTCAGTCATTACAAAAATCAACACATGTCAATCTAACCATAATATAACTTTTGATAAATATTTTATAAAAATGGAGTAAAATATTTATCAAAAGTTGACCATTTGGTCTAGTATTTATTGTAATTAACATCACTAGTCGGGATACTGTCAATCAAAGGCATTGCTAACGGAGCGCAACATGATCAGCTTTTTGCTAAACAACAAAATAACTACTATTGCTCAAGCTAGAGCTGACTTGACTTTACTTGAATATTTGCGTGAACAACAAAATCTAACAGGCACTAAAGAAGGCTGTGCATCGGGCGATTGTGGTGCTTGCACTGTAGTGCTAGCACAAGTAGTTGGCAATAACCGGACAAATAATAACAAACTTACGAATGACCTTGAAAATGATATTGGGGATAATCTTGAGTATAAAACCATCAATAGTTGTGTGACATTTTTATCTGCATTACATGGCAAACAGTTAATAACTGTTGAACATTTACCAGATGGAAAAGATTTGCACCCAGTGCAGCAGAGCATGGTTGATCATCATGGTTCACAATGTGGCTTCTGCACACCGGGGTTTATTATGTCAATGTTTGCTTTATACCACCAAGCAGAGCAGCCAGACAGAGAAGCTGTCATTCAAGCACTTTCAGGCAATCTATGCCGCTGTACAGGTTATCGCCCTATCATTGATGCCACCTTGAGTGTTTGTCAAAACAAACAGGCTGATAAGTTTAAGCAAACAGAAATTGAGATAGTTAAACGTTTAAACGATATAAATCCCGCGGTTATCAGTACAAATAATTTATTAGTACCAACATCAAGACAAGCACTGGCGGCTGCCAAAGCTCAATATCCTGATGCGAATGTCTTCGCTGGTAGTACTGACTTAGCGCTGCAGGTCACTCAACAGCTTAAGTCCTTCGATAAACTCATTGCCTTAGGTGCGATGCCAGACCTGAACCAACTTGTTGAACAAGAACAAGGATTATTAATTGGTGCTGCCCTACCCTTTGGTAAAATTGAGGCAAGCTTGTTAGCACACTTTCCTCAGTTATCTGAGCTTTTATGGCGCTTTGCTGCTACGCCTATTCGTAATCAAGCCAGTTTAGGTGGAAACGTCGCTAATGGTTCGCCAATAGGTGATATGCCACCTGCATTGTTGGCACTTAATGCGGTCATTCATTTGGACGATGGTCAGCAAAGAAGAAAAGTAGTGGCAAGTGAATTCTTTTTGGATTACCGCAAAACAGCTTTAAAGACATCAGAATGGATCGAAGCGATTTTTATCCCTTTCATTCATCAAAGCAACCTGGTCCGAGCTTATAAAGTATCTAAACGTTATGAGGATGATATTTCGGCAGTATGTGCTGTGTTTAATTTACAAGTCATTGATGGAAAAGTTCACCATATAGATTCTGGTTTTGGTGGTGTCGCGGCAGTCCCAGCGACTGTGTTAGAACTTAATACTAAGCTTAAAGGTAAAGCATGGTCCAGCAGCGAAGCCTTCGATATCGGCAAAGATATTCTTAAAAAAACATTTACACCCTTGGATGATGTGCGTGCCAGCAAAACCTATCGAGTGGCTATGTTAATCAATTTATGGAAACGTTTCTGGTTGCAAACAAACCAAAGTACACAACAGATTGAAACTCGTGTGGTGCATATTCCCACTTTAAATGATGAGTCAACTGGAAAACGCCACCATGCGTAAACTGATTGAGCAACCTACATTTGATACCGCACCACAAGGTGCCGCTGGCAAGTCACACAAACATGAAAGTGCTGAGCGTCAAGTCAGCGGTCAAGCTCGTTATATAGATGATATGCCAGAAGCAGCAAACATCCACCATGTTGCAGTAGGAGTTAGTTCGGTAACCACGGGAATAATCACATCCATCGATTTGTCGCGAGTAAAAGCCAGTGAAGGCGTAATCGACGTGATCACTGTCGATGATATTCCTGGTCATAAAGACATAGGCCCAGTGTTTCCTGGGGACCCATTGTTAGCTGGCAAGAATATTTTATATCATAGCCAGCCTATATTTGCTGTCTTAGCGACCAGTGTTAACCTAGCTAGGCAAGCAACATTAAAAGCACACATTGTGATTACACCGACACAAGCTTGTTTGTCTGTTGAGCAGGCCAAAGTCCAAGAAAACTTTGTGCGACCACCACACTTTATGCGCCGTGGCGATTTTCAACAAAGCTATGACCAAAGCCCCATTCATATTGAAGGTGAAATGAGCATTGGTGGCCAAGAACATATGTATCTTGAAGGTCAAATATCTATGGCCATTCCTGAAGAAGAAGACCGAATGTTAGTCTACTCTTCTAGCCAACACCCGAGTGAAGTGCAGAAACTGATTGCCGAAGTGTTAGACATTAAACTTCATAAAGTAGTGGTTGATATGCGCCGCATGGGTGGTGGTTTTGGCGGTAAAGAAACGCAGGCTGCTCAGTGGGCATGTTTAGCTGCAATATTTGCTAGCCGAAATAAAGTAGCGGTCAAACTACGACTTCCTCGCATGTTAGATATGATGGCAACGGGTAAACGTCACCCATTCGAAAACCGATTTAAAGTAGCCACAAATAATCAGGGCTTGATCCAAGCAACCCATATCGAAATAAACGGTAATTGTGGTCACTCGCCCGACTTGTCGGACGCCATAGTAGACCGGGCAATGTTTCATGCAGATAATGGTTATTTTCTGGCAGATTGTTATGTCGAGGGACACAGATGTCGAACCAATCAGGTGTCACACACTGCCTACCGTGGCTTTGGTGGCCCCCAAGGCATGATAGTGGCCGAAGCTATGATGGATGCGATTGCCCGTAAATTAGGTAAAGATCCACTCGCTGTTCGTAAACTGAATCTATATGGTAAAGACACCAGAAACACCACTCAATACGGAATGCAGGTCGAGCACAACTTATTAGCTGACCTAATTGATAAGCTTGAAGCATCAAGCAATTACCAGCTTCGCCGTGAACAAATGACAGCGTTTAACAAAAATAGCCCCATTATCAAAAAAGGCTTAGCATTAACCCCTGTTAAATTTGGTATTTCATTTACCGCTAAACATCTGAATCAGGCTGGCGCATTACTGCATATTTATACCGACGGCAGCATGCAAATCAATCATGGCGGTACCGAAATGGGCCAAGGGTTACATACTAAAATTGGCCAAATAGTGGCAAATGAGTTTGGGGTGCCTTTATCACATGTTGAAGTCACTTCGACACGCACGGATAAAGTGCCCAATACCTCCCCTACAGCCGCATCAAGTGGCACAGACTTAAATGGAAAAGCGGCGCAAAATGCTTGTTTAATTATCAAGCGACGCCTAGCTGAGTTTTTTGCTAAACAAGTAAACGCAGACGCAGAACAAGCAAAATTTACTCAACAACAAGTCAGCATAGGTGAACACAGCATTGTCTTTAGTGACTTAGTCCAACAAGCTTATATGGACCGCATTTCGTTATCCGCGTCAGGATTTTACAAAACACCCAAGCTTGAATACGACCGAGCTTCTGGCAACGGCAGA
>CAZMDX010000300.1:0-7930 GCA_964564805.1 uncultured Pseudoalteromonas sp.
AAACCAGTGTATTTGTCCCTACTCATAAACGGAGCCTCGGGTATGTGTTCCAAGAGGCCAGTTTATTTGAGCACCTGACGGCTATGGATAATCTCCACTATGCCATCAAACGTAATCATCAAGACGCTAACCCAAAATTATTAAATCAAGTTATCAGTGTTATGGGTATTAATGACATATTGACACAATTTCCTCAGCAGCTATCTGGAGGCGAAAAACAACGTGTGGCGATAGCTAGAGCGTTATTAAGTCAACCAAAATTGTTGTTAATGGATGAGCCACTGGCATCATTAGATACCGCCCGAAAACTTGAAATTCTTCCTTACTTAGAACGTCTTCGCAGTCGTTTTAATATTCCTATTTTGTATGTCAGTCATGCGGTTGATGAAATTGTTCGACTAGCCGATCATGTTGTGATTATGCGACAAGGAAAAGTGATTACTCAAGGTGGTATAACTGAGTTGTTTTCTAGAACTGATTTACCATTGGGGGTGAGTAATGAGGTAGGAGCTATACTTGAATGCAATGTGGCGGAAACAGATAAACAATGGCATTTGATGCGGGTCACTTTTGATGGAGGCGAACTCTGGCTTCCCAATGTTGAAAATAAACAAAATAACACACAACGCATACGTATATTAGCCAGCGATGTAAGCCTTACTTTATCGCCGCACACCGACAGCAGTATTCTTAACGTATTATCTGGAAGGATAGTAGAAATAATCGATGATGAAGATCCTGCCATGTCATTAGTCAGATTAAAAGTGGGGGGGAACTATTTACTGGCTCGTCTGACCTTAAAATCTTTACAAAAACTTAATTTAGCATTAGGTAAAAGCATATGGATACAAATTAAGTCAGCCGCAATAGTGAGATAGTTAGGGTGTGCTATCACCAGCAGTTAATTAGTCTTTACGGTACCTTGGAATACGTTAGTTAAAACAGTGAGGACAAGTTACTGTCGCTGACATTCGTTCGCTTTATTGGTGTTATTTTAGGTTCCATCATCATTGGTATACATCCCAGTATGCACATGCCTATATTGCCCTACGTGTTTCTGGCTCATGCATTCACTTTGTTTACGTCGATTGTTTAATTAACTCCTACCAACTAGGTGATTTTTCTCAGGTCTGTCTAATATCACGTGGATTAACGCCAATGTTAATATTGTTTGCTAGTATGAATTTGTGCAAGACAACTTATCCAGTTGGCAAATATTTGGTACCTTGTTCTTTTGCATCGGCTTGATGTATCTAGCAGCAAGTGACATCACAATTGCCATTACTCCTTTGATTTTTGCTATCGCGAATGCTTTTTGCATTGCCGGATAGACTATGGTTAGTGGAGTGGGTGTGAGACTCAGTGTGCTATTGTTGGTTTATGCTGGATGGTTGCAGGTTATAACTGGAATTGGAGTGTTAGTTTTCAGCTTTTTTAGAAAAGGTAAAAAAACCGTTTCTTTTGGGTTGTGCAATTGGAAACAAGGGTGGTTTAACTGGAATATTATCCATAAGTGATTATAGCGCTGCTTTATGGGCAATGACGAAAATACCTATTCGTTGGCTGCGGCATTGCGAGAAACCAGTATTATTTTTACTGTATTGATTGGCAGTTACATGACCAAGAAAACATTTGCTCTTAGTCGTGTTCTAGCTTCCAGCATAGAAGTTACCGAGATCGTATGCTTGATTATATTATAAATTATTATTCTCACAAAAAAAACGACCTCAAAAGAGGCCGATTTCCTAGGTAAAGTTGCTTGAAAAACAGCAACTCACCAACCATGTTGAATTATGAATAAAGTTATATTTTTATGATGAAAATGTTGGCAGGTTGCGCAACTCGCAGCTTAAATCCTGTCGTTGAGTACCGAAACAATAGGTGATTCATCTAGACCGTTTTCAGAGGCCCAATCGATAATGGTTTTACCATCTTTCTCAGGTGCACTCAAATCCCTTTTTGGCATTTTTTTGACCATTAAAGTACCTGTCTTTATTGCATTGTTTAACATCGCCGTTCGAATGAGGCTGTTTCCACTGCAAGAGATACCCGTGTAATAATCTTTAAGTTTTAAGTTGAAATCGGACTCAACACGTTTCATTTTCTTACGTAATTCGCCTTTGTCATCTGCTTTAACAATTGTACAGATGTTTTGTAATGCTTCACTTACATCAGCCTGTGCATTGTCCACTGTCAAAAAATAGATAGTTACTATAGCAATTGAATATTTGATTAATTTCAACATTATTGATTTTCTCAAAGTAATTTTTATGGATCAGAAGTGAAACAAGTAATGTTTCGACAGCGAATATTAGATAGTAGTTCTTCTAATCAAAAAATCTGTTAAATGATACTTAGGTATAATAATGAATAACCTTTCTAGATATGATTAAAAATCTCAATGAAATGGTTAATGACATTTTATTAGTGATCAACGTCGGTATAAATAAATTGCCTTTATCTGAACGTTTGTATCTTTATTATTCAAACTTCCTGATAGGAAGTATTAATTATTTGACGATTTTATAGTTATCTTAGGGTTGTTGTAAAATGTGATTCGGTATTTTAGTAACGGTAAGGTAGTACTCGCTCAGCATCAAAATAGAATGTTGGGATTATATTTTTACTTACTGCTAAATGAGACTATGATCGAGGAGTTGTTGTTTTATGTCCTTTGAGGCTTTTGTAGAGCGTTTACAAATAAAATAATATGTTAAAAGTTATTACGTACTTTTCAATTAGGCTGGCGAAATGCCAGCCATTTTTTTTGACACTCATTACAAACTAATTAGGATGTAACGCATGCGCAACTTGAGCAATCTGATCTCTCATCCAAATATGTGCGTCATCTAAATCAGCGCTCATGTGCCAATATAAAAAGTATTCAAGTGGCGGTAATTCAAACGGTAACTCGTACATAGATAAATCATAGTGTTTCGCAAGGTGATAGGGCAAGCAAGCGATTAAGTCGGTTTTAACCAAAGTTGAAGGAACGGTTAAAAAATGTTGACTACGCATTACTACCTTTCGCTTTTCACTGGCTTTGTCTAACGCAACATCTATTGGTCCTGCGCCAGTTTTTCTGTGTGAAACATTAATATGGCCAAGCTGTAAAAACGCTTCCATGCTCATGCCTTGGGATAATGAGGGATGATTTTTACGTGCTAGTACCACAAATCTATCCTGAGCAATTTTTTGTTTACATAAATGTTGGTCGCTAAATGATGATGCATCAGCATAAAAATCTAGATTGCCGCTGGCCATGGCTGATACGATATTTTTTCGTTCAATCTCATAGTTTGTTAAAGATATTTTAGGTGCCCTTTTTTGTAAAGAACCTAAAAGTCTGGGAATGATACTTACTTCAAGTAAGTCTCTGCAAGCAAAGTTAAAGGTTTTCTCTGCTTTTAAAGGGTCAAAAATATGGCTTTCTTGTACGCTTCTTCGTAGTAACCCCAATGCTTCTCTAGCGGGTCCAATAATATTTTGTGCTACAGGTGTAGGGGTCATACTGTGTCCAGTTCGAACAAACAATGGATCGTTCAGCATTTCTCGCAAGCGAGCCAATGAGTTACTGACCGCCGGTTGGGTAATACACAACACATCGGCGGCCTTAGTTAAGCTACCAGCTGTGTAAATCGCATCAAACACAGCAAATAAGTTTAAGTCAATACGGTGCAAATTCATAAACATTACCTATAAAAAAGTCTGCAAAGAGGATACGTTATTTATTAGTTAAATCAATGTTTGGCTATAGTTAATATTCATTACATTGATAACTAGAAGCTTGTTAAGCTAATAAATTACCAAACAAGGCAGATAATAATATGACTAAAAGATTACTAGCGTTGACACCCGGAGAGCAATTGCCAGTGGGAGGGTGGGTAAGCATTTCACAAGCAGATATAGACATGTTTGCTAAGGCAACTAATGACCATCAATGGATACATGTTGATCGCCAGCGGTGTGAAAAAGAGAGTCCATTTGGGACTACTATTGCGCATGGGTATTTAACTGTGACTTTGATGCCTAATTCGCTTTATCAATCGATTGAAGCAGACCCCAAATATCAATCGTTACTCAATTATGGTGTTAATAAAATTCGATTTATAGAACCCGTGCGAGTGGATGATAAGATAAGATTTGTTTCGACACTGATTAAAATCGAACAGAAAGCCTCGGGTAAATTATTTTACTTTGAAACAGTCGCCGAAATAGACGGGCGAGATAAACCTGCCATGAAAGGTGTTTTTCTTACGCTGTTAGTGGGTGCTTAGAGGTTACTCATAATTAACTTAAATTTAAATTAACGTTAGTTATGAGTAATTATAAAAACCAAATTAGTGGTCTGACCATACTCTGTATTAATGTTCACATATAAATAACAATCTATTTACATGCCGGCCTCTCCAACTTATTATCGTGCAAGGTGACTAGAATTCTATTTTTAGGCACTCAGCAAAAAATAATATTAATAGTGTTAAATAGTTTGACAGCTTTTATATAAGTTGTTCTGCAACATCCGCTTTTGGATGGTAATTTTAATATCTATTATCTAATAGCTCACCTATTGGGGACGCAGTATGAAAATGAAAACTAAACTAACAGCATTAGCAGTGGCAATCTCTGCCCAGCTTATACCTATGGGCAACATCGCAATTGCTCAAGAAGAAAGTGTTGAAAAGGAACAAGAATTCGAATTAATCATGGTAACGGGTAGTTTTGTAAGGCGCAGTGAAAACTTTTCATCACCCTCACCATTAGCTGTTATTGATAGTGTGGCTATTGATGCCATAGGTGCCAAAAGCATCGGTGATATCACTCAGACATTGACTATTAATACTGGCGCAGAAAACACGCCTGATGCTTTTACACAAAACGCAACAGCAGGCACCTCAAATATTAATTTACGTGGACTGGGTGTCTCTTCTACTCTAGTGCTACTCAATAGTAAGCGCCAAGTTGTTACAGCTCAGCCTAATAATAGCGGGGTCAACTTTGTTGATACCAGCTCTTTGATACCCATGATCGCTTTAAATCGGATGGAAATAGTAAAGGATGGTGCATCTGCATTATACGGCTCTGATGCTGTAGCGGGTGTTGTTAACTTTATTACCAAACGTGATTATGAAGGTATGCAAGTGTCACTTGATTATCAAGATGGCGCACACGGTGATAACAAAGAATATACAGTGCAAGGTCTGTGGGGATCGGTAGGCGATGATAGCAGTCTGATGGCCGCCATTAGCTACACTAATCGTTCTCCCATGTTCACTGGAGATCGTCGATTGAGTCGTCCTCAAGATGATACAAGCTCGTTAGGTAGCCCAGGTTCTTACTTTTTAGGCGGAACACCTTTCATAGACCCAACAGGATGTGAGGAATTTGGTGGTTTCCCAAGACTGCTTGCACCATCGGGCACAGTACCAGGATTAGAAATTGGTTTTTGTGGCTTTGATTTTGGTAATGGTTATTCATTTGTGCCTGATGAATCACGTTTATCTACATTTATTCAAGCAACAAAACGATTGACTGATAATATAGAGTGGACGACTGAAATTTCTACCGCTAGAAACAGAGCTGAACGAGGTGGATCACCGAGTTTTCCTATATTAACTTTCCCAACTGTTCCTGCTGACCATCCTAATAATCCTTTTGGTACCAATGTGTCATATTTTGGTCGTGAAGTGGGTAACGTGGGAGATGGTACTTCTTTTCCTGGTGACCCCGCTAATACAGAGTCTGACACGTTCAGATTCAGTACTATGTTGCAAGGCGAACTGGATTCAGGATTTTGGGAAGTAAGTTATACAACTGCTAAAAATGACTTCTTATTCACAGTAAATGATACCTTGGGGCAACAATTTCAAAACGCTCTGAGAGGCTTCGGTGGACAAGGTTGTGATCCAATTTCAGGGACTGCAGGTGTTGGAGCTTGCGAATACTTTAATCCTTTCGCTACCTCATTATCTTCTGCACCTAATTCACAAAATGTGTTCGATTCATTTACGGCCCGTCAAGAAATAGACTCTAATTCAAACCTTGAAGTAGCTGAAGCATTTATCTCAACTGAATTATTTGAGATGGATGGTGGTGCAGCTGGATTTGCATTTGGTGCACAGTATCGCTATCAAGATTTAACTCAAGACTATGATTCCTTATCTAATCAAGACAGCTTCTCGTTTGTAATTGGTAATGCTGACATATACGGTGAGCAAGATGTTGTTGCCTTATTCGGTGAGTTAGCTTTGCCAGTTAGCGAAGATGTAGACATTCAGATCGCGTTACGATATGAAGATTATGGCGGTACTATCGGAGATACTATTGATCCAAAGCTAGCTGTATCTTGGCGTGCAACGGATGATTTTTCTGTTAGAGGTTCTATATCAACATCTTTTAGAGCTCCCTCTATCTTTCAAAAAGATGGCGGCGGTACTAGCTTAAATCAGATGGTTGATCCTTTAACGGGTTCTGCAGCATTTGCTGCGGATAGAACGTCAGGAAATGATGAACTGGTACCCGAAGAGTCTACAGCTTTCAACATTGGATTCTCGTTAGAGCCTGTTGATGATTGGTCTATTGAAGTAGATTATTGGAGTTTTGATTTTACTGACTTGATCATTAAAGAAAATTTCCAAGCTATATTAAATGCAGATCCTCAAAACCCTGAAAGAGTTGTTAGGGCAGGGGATCCTCTTAATGGTCCATTGCTTCAGGTTTTAACCACTTATGTTAACGCCAGTTCACTAGAGACTTCAGGTCTTGATATTGTTTCTAGCTTTAAATTAGAAACGGATATGGGTACTTTTTCTCCGAGTCTTAGTGCTACGTACATCTTAGCTTACGATTTAGTTGACCCTCAGGCAGGTCCAATTGACGGTGCGGGTTCGCGCAACAATAGCAATATTGGTGTGTCTACTCCTGAGTTGCGTGCAAACTTGGGTCTGAACTGGAATCATGAAGCCTACTCAGCCAATATTTTTGCTCGATACGTAGACAGCTACAGTGACGATCAGAATTGCGCAGATGGCAATCTCTTCTCAGCTGCTTGTACCGAGGGTTTCAAAGATGTTGACAGTCATTTAACGTGGGACGCGCAAGTTAATATCGACTTGGGTAGTTTATTTGAAACTGAGGGCGCTTACGTCTTAACATTAGGTGGAGTGAATCTTACTGATCAAGATCCACCTCAACTATTCACTAACGCTGGTTTCGATTCTAAAGTGCATGACCCACGTGGCAGACAAATATATGCACGCATGGCGATTGAATTTTAACGATAGTTAATAGTGTATAGCAGTGATTATAATCCTCGGCCATAGCCGGGGATTTTTTTGTAAACAACTTTTTCCAGTTGTTACAATATTAGTTTTTGGTCATACACTTTAATTTACGACGTTAATTTCACACAATAAACGTGAAATTTTACACAACGTATTGACAAGAAGCCTATTATGGAAAAATATTCCCAAGAACAGATCCACATTCAGTTAAAAAGTATAAACCAACAATTGGAGAGCCAACAGCAATGGCAGATCGTTGATGGTAAGTTGACTAAAACCTTTAAGTTTAAAAGTTTTATCCGTGCCTTTGGTTGGATGACACAAATCGCTATTTGGGCTGAAAAGCTTAATCATCATCCTGAGTGGCTAAATGTGTATAATAAAGTTGTCGTTCAACTAACTACCCATGATGTGGGAGGAATTAGTGAATTGGATTTTAAACTAGCTGAAAAAATGGAACTGTTTTTAAAATAAATAAGTTTTGAGCACTTCGTAACACAAAATAGATTTAACATAAGAATTGGTCAAAAATTGACTAAAGATGTTGCTTAATTCCTCATGTCGTATGTAGTTTGAGCGGTTGAACATGTTTTTAGGATTTATCTGAATTATGTGCTTGCGTGCCAAAGTTGGCTATGTATAATACG
>CAZMDX010000301.1:0-7826 GCA_964564805.1 uncultured Pseudoalteromonas sp.
ATCATAAAATCTATTGCGCCAACGATGGGGCAAGGATTATTAATGTATAACGGCTTACCGGTGCCACCTGCTTATTTTTCTGATATGTGTGCGGTGGACGACATTCCGAAGCTGAATCACTTTTTCTCAGAAGAGTACTGGTTGGACATTGCTAATACAAAGTCTCTGGTTAAAGAGCCTAAGTTATTAGAACGCTTATTAGAAGTACAAGAAGAAAAACTCTCAGCTAGATTAGTCAATTCATCACGACTCGCCAAAGAGTTACTTTCTTCAAAAGATGAAATTATTTTGCCATTATATTATATCGAGGAAGATTACGACGTTAAGCTAAATGTTGAAGAGCTTAAGCGCTCAATGCAATCTTGGCTAGCGAGAGTGAAGAGTTTGGTGACCGAATGTTTAGAAAACAGCTCCGAACCACCAGAGATGTTGTTTATTACTGGCGGTATGAGTTTGTCGCCTATCGTTAAAAAAGAGCTATTAGATATGCTACCTGGTTTGCCTCTTATGGAAGGTGATGCATTTAATTCTGTCTGTGAAGGCTTGGGTATTCAAGCGGCAAAATTATCCAATAATAATTTCACTTAATCTATTGTTAATGGCTCCCTAGCTTGTTTTCTGCGATAGGTTAAGATTGATGATGTAAAATTGGGCTAAGGTTTGAAGTGACCTTGTACACAGATTTATAAGTTGTCATTAACTTCAATAAATCTGTTGGTTCTTTGCTTTCCAAATATCGATGTATATGTATTGTTGCCTAAGGAAAATAGAGCGATAGTTAGGCACCTACCCCTCGAAAATCCGGGCATAAACAATAGCTATGATTAATAATTAATTACTCAACAATGTATGCTTGATCATTTGCGTCGTTTCTTTTTTGCACAAACACCATTAAAGTGGGTTTATTTCAAGAAAGGAATACAGACAATGAAATCCTTGGATATGCAACCTTCTCGTAGACAATTTATACAAAAATTAGGTTTAGGCGTCGCTTGGTTGGGCCTGGCCACAAGCACCTCATTGGTATTTGCTAACCGCACACCTATTTTACCTTTTCGCCAAAACGCTGCGTCTTTATGGTTACATTACAATGAAAACTCTCTTGGCATGTCGCCTAAAGCCTTATCAGCGGCAAAGTATGCCATTGAACGTTATGGTAACCGTTACCCAAGTGCGTCTGTTGATAAATTTAAAGTTAAATTGGCAGACCATCATCATGTTAAGCCTGAACAATTAATTTTGGGTAACGGTTCGACTGAAGTCTTGCAGGCCATTGCGACCTATTCAGCTCAACAAAACGCAACTATGATTGAACCCTCACCTACATTTGGTGCCCTCAGAGGTTATTGCAAGGCAGAAAACCTGAATGTCGTTCAGGTACCAGTTGGGCAAAACTTTGAGATGAACATCGCTGCCATGAAAAAACAGGCAATGGCACACACTGGCTCAGTGTTGATTAATATTTGTAACCCTAATAACCCTACTGGAAACATTATTGATTTCACAACCATGTTTGACTGGATCAACAATGCGCCAGAGACTCATTTGTTTTTGCTCGACGAGGCTTATTTTGATTATGCTCAAGCCAACGCTCGTTATAAAAGTGGATTAGACCTAATTAATCAAGGTAAAGACAATCTTGTCATCAGCCGAACATTTTCTAAAGTACATGGTATGGCCGGTATGCGTATGGGTTATGGTATTGCTACTGTAAAAACAGCCAATAAAATAAAGCCTTTTGCCGCAGGATTTAACCTAAGCGCAGCGGGTATAGCTGCCGCATCTGCTGCACTTGATGACAGGTTGTTTTATAAAAAGAGTATTGAGTACAACCAGTTATCTAAAACGATTTTAGTCGATACCTTGAATGAATTGGAATTAGAATATGTACCCAGTGACACCAATTTTATTTTACATAAAATAGGCACCCCATTGACTGATTATACCGAACATATGCAGCAAAACGGCGTGCGTGTAGGTAGAAAAATGACACTTGATGATCGCTGGAATCGTATATCGTTAGGCACCCCTGATGAGATGAAAATGTTTTCCCAAACCTTAAAAGCGTTCAGACAAAAGGGGTGGGTGTAGTCGGGCTCATATTTGGAATAGGATAAGTCCCTTTTCCCGACTAAGTTGTATGCGGTTTACTCACATCGCTTGATAGATAGTCGCGCCCAAAACGTTAGTAATTTACGGTTGTTGCAATTTTTTATGTTGAATACCAAAGGAAATCAATCATAAATATATTAGATATTGTATGCAGTTTTCAATGATATTGACTAGTCAGTCAATTATGTTTAATGTTTGTTCGTTTTTGTAAATCTTTTCAAACTGATCCTTGGGGTAGCCGTTGGTCAACAGCATTAATAATATAAAAAACGAAAAAATTCTTGAGGCGGCAATAAAGTTGTTGTCCGTTCACGGAGCATCAGTGCCTACATCCAAAATCGCGCAACAGGCGGCAGTTTCAAATGGCACATTATTTAATTATTACCCTACCAAAAAAGCGTTGTTAGACGGTGTCTATCTTTCGATTAAAAAAGAGGTGTCAATGCACGTAATTAATCAGGTTGCTAGGGAAACCAAACATATCGAGGATCTAGTTTTGTATCTTTGGCAGCGGTATATCTCATGGGCGATGGCTAACACGCTGAAACAGAAAGTCGCAAGTCTACTTAGAGCATCCTTTGCGATTTCTGATGAGGCTCGAACATCGGTTGATGAGATCTTTGGTTTCATCAATATAAAACTGGAAGAAGCACAAAACGAACACATCATTCGCGATATACCAACAGAGTTTTTGTGTGAAATCGCAGTGGCTCAAATGCAAGCCACTATACAACATGCGAGGATGAATAATCTGACTCAGCCACAGCTGAGTCGGTTAATTCAGCAAAGTTTTGACGTGTATTGGAAAGGTATTAAAACCTAACATGGTCTTTAAGTTGAAAACTTATCTAGCTACGTTCAACGTTGCTACTGATAAGACAATTTATACATACAATGACAATATGCACGATACGTTTTTTGTAACGATATTTAAAACAAAGGTAAAACATGATTGAACTCAAGGTTAATGACCAAACACAACAAGTTGATGTAGAAGCTGATACCCCGCTTTTATGGGTTATCCGCGAACAACTAAATCTTGTTGGCACTAAGTTTGGCTGTGGTATGGCTCAATGCGGTGCTTGTACGGTGCATTTAAACGGCCAACCTATTCGCTCTTGCGTAACGCCCGTCTCTGCAGTCGCAGGGCAAACCATTACGACTATAGAGGGTATTGCGGATGAAAGCGGGCAATTATCTAAAGTGCAACAAGCGTGGATTGATGAACAAGTGCCACAATGCGGGTACTGTCAGTCAGGTCAGATTATGTCTGCTGTGGCGTTGCTAAAAAGTAATCCAAACCCTTCTGATAGTGATATTGATGCCGCAATGAGCGGTAACGTTTGTCGTTGCGGTATGTATGGCCGCATCAAAAAAGCAATCAAAAACGCTGCGTTAGTATAATAATTTAGCAAGAGGAAATGTTATGAGTAAATTGACGCGAAGAGCTTTTTTGACTGCAGGCGTTATTATTGGCGGTGGACTTATTGTGGGTGTAGCAATTCGGCCTGGTCATCGCACACCCAAATTGGCTAAATTCATGCAAAAAGACGATGAGGTACTGGTCAACGCATGGGTTAAATTACTGCCTGACAACAGTGTCACAGTGATCGTGTCGCATGCAGAAATGGGACAAGGAGCACAATCAGCTCTTGCCATAATGTTGGCCGATGAAATGGACGTAGACTGGGACTCAGTCACAGTGGAAGAAGCGCCTGCACATGATGAATATGCCAACTTTCATATGGCCAGAGAGTTTTTGTTACCTGGAAAAATGCCCGGTATCGTCAATCAAACTATTAATGGTGTGTTTCTGACGATTTCTAAATCCATTGCGTTACAAGTCACAGGTGGGAGTTTTTCTGTTCGATCCACCGGTGAGCGTGGTATGCGAGTAGCGGGTGCTGCTGCAAAAGATTTGTTGGTGCAGGCGGCGGCGCAAGAATGGAAAGTCGCTGCAGCTGAAATAAGAGCTGAAAAAAGTGTTTTATATCATGATGCATCTAACCGCAAAGCGCCTTATATTCAATTCGCTAAAATTGCAGCAGAGCAACAAGGTCCAGAGTTTCCAACCTTAAAAAAACCTGCGCAATTTAATCTGATGGGCAATGAAAACATTCAGCGCCTGGATATCCCTGAAAAAGTGGATGGTACTGCTATATTCGGTATTGATATTGTGCTGCCTGGCATGAAGTACGCAACGGTTAAAACGTCTCCCGTTTTTGGTAGTCAGGTTGCGTCAGTCGATTCATCCGTCGCTGAAAAAATGAAGGGTGTGATCAAAGTGGTCAATCTTGGCGATGGTGTGGGTGTTATTGCCGATAGTTATTGGCAAGCCAAAAAAGCGATTGCTGCAATCACAGTGACTTACTTGCCTAGTGAATGGGATAACACCAGCTCTGAGTCTATCATGGCGCAGTTTCGTGCAGATATGGACAAAGCGGTTGTCAACGGCGATGAGGAAGAGGATTTTTCTGAGGGTAATGCTCGTAAAGTTATCGAGTCTGCCACCAAGGTCATTACCGCTGAATATAGTGTGCCGTATTTAGCGCATATCACGATGGAGCCGATGAATAGTACGGCTTTGGTTAAAAATGGCAAAACTGAAGTATGGGGTGGCACACAAAATCCATTAGGGATAAAAGCTGCAATAGCAGAACATTTAGACATCGATACAGAAAATGTGGTGGTCAACAATGTTTACCTGGGTGGCGGATTTGGCCGCAGAGCCAAGACCGATTACTCTATTCAGGCGGTAAAGTTGGCGAATGCTTTACCAGGTGTGCCGGTCAAAATGATTTGGTCCCGTGAAGAAGATGTGCAACACGATTTTTATCGCCCTGCGATTGTCAGTCGATTCAAGGCTGCGATAGGTGATTCTGGTTTGCCCACTGCCTGGGAAAATCAATACGTTGATAAACATGAACCTAAAGAAGCGCCATATATTCCTTATCAGATCGATAATCAATTTGTGCATTACATCGAAAGTCCAACCCATATACCTTTTGGAGCTTGGCGAAGTGTTGACCATTCCCAACATGCCTTTTTTACTGAATCCTTCATTGATGAACTCGCTCATGAAGCTAACGAAGATGCGTTTCAGTATCGACGTAAACTATTGCATTCAGAGCCACGTTATTTGAAAGTACTTGATTCTGTTGCAAAAATGTCAGATTGGGAACGTGCATTACCAAAAGGGTGGGGAAGGGGAATTGCTATTCATGGTTCATTTAATAGTATTGTCGCCGAAGTGGTCGAAGTCGACATGTCGAGCGGTTCAGTAAGAGTGGACAAGGTTTTTTGTGTCGCCGATGCAGGCTTTGCTTATTGCCCTAATGCATTTAGAGCACAAATGGAAAGCGGTATTATTTTTGGTTTATCCGCTGCTATGTATGGAGAAATCACCATTAAAAATGGTGCAGTCATGCAAAGTAATTTGCATGATTACAAAGTGGTTAGAATGAATACTGCGCCAGACATTTATGTTGAAATTATCAACAGTGGTGAAAAAACTGGGGGTGCCGGTGAGCCTGGAACACCGCCAATTGCACCTGCATTAACCAATGCTATATTCGCCGCTACGGGAGAGCGAATTAGGGAATTACCCGTTAAATTAGGTTGAGGACCTAGGTTTTTTAAGGCGTCATAGAACGATAAATACACTTGATTTGCATAGTCAGCATAAAAATAAACCCAGCTAAAGCTGGGTTTATTGATTAATTAATTGGGTCAATACATCAAATTTATTTTGCTTTTTGTGCAATAGTCTTGTCTAACATTTCGATTAGTTGGTCTCGACTGTAGCTATGAGGCCCCCATTGATTGAGTTCTACTAACTGAAGGATTTTAGTACTGATCGTTAAGGCCTGCTCTTGTTGATTTGGTGTGACTACATATCGGCGTAGTGGTTTTTCGTCGAACAATGCATGCATGAAAGCGGCTGAAACTTCATCAGGTTTTTTATAGGATAATTCTCTTGCTGTGGTGTCTGCTAACATCTTTTGCATATCGGGTGTGATATCTCCTCCTGCAGCTTTCACTTTGGCAAAAACCCTTAAGACTCCACTACGACGTATGTGTGATTGGTAGTTGCCTGGTTGAATAACACTTACCATAACACCTAAAGGTGCCATCTCAAGCGCGAGCGCATCAGTGAATGCTTCAATCCAGTGTTTGCTTCCGCTGTAAGCACTTCCCCCTGCACGCGTTAACGTGCCTGCAATAGAGCCTGTGGTAGAAATGCGACCTTTGGATTCAACAATCAAAGAAGAAAACGCTTTAGTAACACGGTATACACCTTCAACATTGACACGGTAAACGAAATTATGATCTTCAATCGGGGCCTTAGATATCATACCGCGATTGCCGAGACCCGCGTTATTAACTAGGGCATAAAGGCCGGTACCTTTTTCACGTATTAAAGCAACAACCGCATCAATTTCATCTTGCTTGGTCACATCAAGTTTAACCGACGTAATGTTCTGTATAGCGTTCAGTGCTGCTAAGTCTTTGTCTTTTCTTGCACCTGCGTAAACGTGATAACCATTACTTGCTAAAGTTTCTGCCAAATTACGGCCAATGCCTGTAGAAGCGCCAGTCACCAGCACCGACTTCATTTTTATTTCTGATTGACTAATAGCATGGCTTGGAACACCAACTGTGAGCAAGGTTGCGACTAAAAAGTTAATCAAGTATTGAACACGGATCATAAAGTTTTCCTTACGTAACCACCTTAAGGCGGAAAGAGTGTGAGTCATTATTTGTCTATAAACATTATCACTAATTTATGTAAAAACCTTACAGTTATAAATTTATAAGGTGAATGGTTGATTATTCTAAAATCAGGGGTGAAATAAAATAAAGGATAATTTATATCAATTTTGGGTAAACAATCGGGAATGATTTATTGTTTCTACTTACGTATTGTCGGTCGATTCAACCACACTAATTAGCAGTCACAGGTGACTAACAAATCTAAGTTTAGCGTTGTTCCTTTGTCGCTAACTCCGTATAATTAGTTGTACATGTAGACAGGATGAAATTTATTATGACAGATATCAATTCCAAAGCTCCGCCAGCCGATTTTATGACCCAAGTACAATCCACCCAAACATTATGGGCATTACAAGACCAAGCCAGCGAAGGTTGGGTTGTTCTTGATTCAATTAATTTTGAAAATACCGATGTGATGCCTGTTTGGTCAAGCATGGAATTGGCTAAAAGCCACTGCGTTGATGAATGGCAAGACTACATACCTATGTCTATTAGCCTTGCTGACTGGTTGGAGTTTTGGGTAGAAGACTTAGCCGAAGACAATGTATTAATAGGAGTTGAATGGCGTGACGGCGGTGAATATTTAGAACTAGAGCTTGCAGAATTTAGCCAGATATTAGCTAAGATAGAAACACTGTAAAGTGTAATTGCAGGGGCAGATTTAACGTGCCCCTGACACGCGATTTAAATACTTTTACCAAAGTAGTCCATTGACCTAAATTTTTATCTTAATTACTCGGATTATTTTTTTTAAATAGCCGACCTATCTTTATTAAACGATATATTCAGGTATCAAACCCTTGTGCCTGTAAAGTACTTGTTCAATTTATGCTCGTTGCTAGTAGGTAAATTAGAGCTTTTTTGGGTTTTGTTCTATTGTTTTAATCATGTCCAGATATTATAAAAATTGACAGTGTCAATATAAGATATAATATGTGGAT
>CAZMDX010000302.1:0-18244 GCA_964564805.1 uncultured Pseudoalteromonas sp.
ACAATTATCAGATTATAAAAGGGAAACTTGTGATTTTAAAAAAAATAATATTAGCGGCTTTTATAGTGGTTGGGAGCATAATAAGTAGCGTAGTGTCTGTTACCTTATACGCCCATGAATCAGAGCCAGTCGGATCTGAAAATGTGCGTCTGAATACTTTTTTTGAAGAAATTTTTGAGCGTAATGTTGCCAATAACCCCAATCGTCAAACTCGATTAGGCTTGAAGACTAATCGTCAGGGAGAATGGACGGATACCTCCGATCGTTATGCAAATCTTCGCACTGCCGAGAAAAAAGCCGATCTGGCGGTACTTTTAGCAGATTTTGATTACGTAAAACTTAGCCCTGAAAGTCAGCTTAGTTATGATATTTTTCGCTTCAATCAAGAACAATCTATTGAGAATGCAATATTTTTGCGTCATTTTTATGTGGTTGATCAGTTTCGAGGGCAATTTACCAGCCCATTAAGTTTGCTACAAAATAATCATAAAGTAGATACACGCCAAGATGCACTTGATTATATCTCTCGGATCCAGGGTCTCGAATCTCTGATGAAAGAAATGGTTAAGAAATCTCAAGATCGTGAATCTTTTGGCGTTGTTGCCCCACAATTTGCATTTCCAGCCATGATTGCAGATATCAAAAGTATTATTGAACAGTCTCCATTGAAAAATGATATTGCCGTAAAAATCACTCAACTTGATATTTCTGACGCTAAAAAAATGATTTTGGCAAAACAAGCTAATGAGGCAATTGATGGTGAGTTTCAGCGGGGATACACAGCATTACTTGACGAAGTCGTACGTCTTTCTGAGTTACAAAATAAGGTAACTGGTGTCTGGGCTTTGCCCGATGGTGATGAATTTTATCAGAATCGAATTAAACACCATACCAATCTTACGATGAACGCAGAACAAATTCATGAGTTTGGAAAAGCTGATGTTGCGCGAATTCATAAGGAAATGCGTAGCATTATGAAAAATGTGAGCTTTGAGGGTAATCTTCAGGAATTTTTCAAGTTTGTGCGAACCGACCCTAACAATTTTTATGCAAACAGCGATGCCGGGCGTGATGTGTTTTTGGCTGATGCACGGGCCGAAACAGCAGAGATATTTAAAGTAGCACCACAATTTTTTAAACGTCTTCCAAAAGCTAAACTTGAAGTGCGCAGAGTCGAAAAGTGGCGTGAAAACTCCACTAGTATCGCATTTTATAATGTGCCATCGATGGATGGGAGTCGCCCAGGTATTTACTATGCTAATTTGGCAGACATGACAGGCGTTCAGAAATATGTGTTTAAAGCCATTACATTTCATGAAGGTGTGCCAGGGCATCATTTTCAACTTGCGTTGGCACAGGAGCTTGAAGGACTACCCAAATTTAGAAAATTTGGAGGTGGTAATGCTTTTGTAGAAGGTTGGGCTCTTTATGCTGAGAAACTAGCAAAAGAAATGGGGTTTTATACCGATCCAATGCACGACTTTGGACGCTTACAGGATGAAATTTGGCGTTCAGTTCGACTTGTTACTGATACAGGCATTCACGCTAAAAAGTGGACTCGACAGCAGGCGATCGATTATTTCACTCAAAACACACCTATATCAGAACAGGATATTGTGACTGAAGTTGAGCGTTATTTTGTTAACCCAGGGCAGGCACTTGGTTATAAAATGGGCATGACAAAAATCCTTGAATTACGCAACAAAGCCCAGGCTGAGCTAGGAGAACAATATGATATTCGCGACTTTCACGAAGTGGTGATAGGCACTGGTGCGATGCCTTTACCTATTTTGGCGCGGCAAGTGGAACGTTACATCGCAGCAGGTAAATAGAATAATTTGGGTAAGCATATTATCTAAAAAATAAACAGAGCCAGTGTGAAATCGACGCTCATAAAAGACATCACTATTTATATCTTTAACTCGCGATTATGGCTGCTCTGCTAAATTATTATGGAAGTAAAACAATATCCGCTCCAAACGTTTTCGCTCGGAGCGGGTAGTCATTTTTTTAATGAACAAAAGCTTAAAGTGATTAAATGTAGCTGTCTCAATTAATGTAATTCAGCGTGACCCTTCACCTGCAGGGTTATTTGTTAAACTATCGACCCCGATATTTATCTTTATTCTTAAGCCCCTTAGCATACAATTTGGGGCGCAGATAGCGTCGTAGCCAAGGGAACAGATAAGCTAGACTCATCATCCTACCGCTGGAAACTGGCAAGGGGATTTCTACCTTGTCTCCTGCTGCGATACTTAACACTGCATCTGCTACTTCGTCAGCACTGCTCATAGGCTGGGAAAAAACGATGTCTTCAACGTTGTCAATTTCATCCATAATAAAGCCAGTATCAATTGGACCAGGTGAGACCACCCCAACATATATACCGCTATCTCGCATCTCATCAGCAAGGGCATAGGCAAAGGCACGCAATCCCGCTTTGGTACCGGAGTAGGTAGCTGCGCCCTGTAAAGGGGCCATGCCAGCGAGTGAGCCAAGCATCACTATCGCTCCGCCACCAGCTCTGCGCAGATATGGAATTGCCGCACAAGATAGCATCATGGGCGCACGAAGATTAATATCAACCATAGCACCTACATCTGCTGGAGATACAGTCTCGAGGTTGCCTCGGCTGTGCATACCAGCATTGTTTACTAGCACGTCAACACGACCAAATTCTAGCTCAGCCTTGGCAAAAAGAGCTAAACATTGTTCTGTATCTGATACATCCATTGCCACGGTAAGCACTCTTGTCTGCGTCGACAATTGCTCTTTAATCAGATCCAGTCCTCGTTGTCCTCTAGCCACCAATACCAGATTTGCTTTTTGAGCTGCAAAGGCGCGGGCACAGGCTGCGCCGACACCTGCGGATGCGCCCGTAATAATAATTGTCTTTTCTTTAAATCGCGAAGTCATAGCTAAATTTCTATACAGCTTGTTGAATGTAAGAAGAATAAGCCACATCATAAAGCTATTCAACAGACATAAATCTAGACGACATTATTAGTCAATAATCTGAAGCAAAAAGATATCGTCACACAAAAAAGAAGCACAAAAGACAAAAAAGCATAGAAGTACTTAAAGTGTTAGAAAGACGCGACTCGTCAATAACTGCGTTTGCACACGGTGGTTACTGATATTTTGGATGTCGTTTTAACAACGTGTATGTTGTTTTATTGGTAGTGTGTGGTTTAAACGCTTTTCGTTTATTTTAATTATGATTGTTTTTGTCATTGCAATAAACGTAATGAGTGTGTCCCGAAAAGGTCTTAGAAGGTTAATTCATCTAATACTGTTTGTCTTTCTTGTTCAGTGAGGATCCCAACTAACGGGGTTTGGCGTCGATATTTCCTTAGCTGCGGTGCATCTTCTAGAAGGGTATTCATAAATAGATCTGGCTGATCGATATACTCAAGTAAGCTGGACCAAAACAGATATGCGCCATAACGCATCTTACCACACTCGTAACGTGCCTCTATTGTCGCCATAACTTGTGGAATGTAGTGATGGTTAGCAAGCAGTTTTTTAGCCATCGCTTTATGCAAACAACAAATCTGTTTATCAATGTTTTCACGCTGAGCATTTCTAGGCCTGTCTCGAACCCGATTGCGGGTATGTTGATAACTCATTAATCATCTCGTAAAAGTGGTGCTAACATTGTTTCTAAGCCATTGACCTTAACTTCGTGCATCAAGGCCAGTTGCTGGCCTAATTTACCCTCAGGAAAACCTTTGTTATTAAACCAAACTAAGTACGGTTCAGGTAAGTGTAATAGTTTTCTTCCTGCATACTTACCGAACGGCATCGTTTGATTCACCGCTTCTATCAATATTCGATTATCCAATGTCTGTCTCGATATGTCGGTCTTGTTGTGTTTGCCAAAGTTTTTTATAAGCACCGTCTAGGTCTAGTAACTGTCGATGGCTACCTTGTTCTAATATTCGACCGTTACCCATGACTACAATTTTATCTGCATCGATAATAGTGGATAAGCGATGCGCAATGACCAGGCTAGTATGGCCTTGTGATATTTCTTTTAATGCAGTCAAAATAGCTTGTTCTGAACGGCTATCAAGAGATGAGGTTGCTTCATCGAACACCATAATAGGTGGACGTTTTAATATAGTTCTAGCAATCGCAACGCGCTGTTTCTCACCACCTGAGAGTTTTAGTCCTCGTTCACCGACAGATGTTTGCTCACCATTTGGAAGTGATTCAATAAACCCGCGAAGATGAGCTAAATCAATGGATTGTTGCACTTCGGCGTCTGTTGCATCTGGCCGTCCATAACGAACGTTCTCAAAAATGGTATCGTTGAATAACACCGTATCTTGGGGAACAATACCGATGGCTTTGCGTAATGAATGTTGATTGACCTTGCTAATATCTTGCCCGTCAATACTGATACTGCCGTTTGAGGAGTCATAAAATCTAAATAGTAATTTTACTAATGTTGACTTGCCCGAGCCACTTTCTCCCACAACGGCAACTTTTTGACCAGGTAGGATATCAAAACTTATATCATGCAAAATAATTCTGTCAGGTCGATAACTAAATTGTACCTGATTGAAGGTTATCTTGCCTTGGCCGATTTCTAAGTCTTTGGCGCTTGTGTTTATTGGCACATTAGGTTGTTTATCTAACAAGTTAAATAAATTTTCTATATTGGCTAACGATCCGCGTATTTCTCGGTACACGAACCCTAAGAAGTTTAACGGCATAAATATCTGCATCGTAAAGGCGTTAATCAATACAAAGTCGCCAATAGTCATATCGCCTTGTGCGACTTTATAAGCTGCCAATGCCATCATACTGGTCATAGCCATCGCGATAATCGACGCCTGGCCACCGTTTAATGCGAATAATGACAAACGATTTTTGCGGCGTGCGTTTTCCCAATTAGCTAAGTCAACATCGTATCTGTTAACCTCAAAAATTTCGGCATTGAAATACTTTACAGTTTCGTAGTTGAGTAGGCTGTCAATGGCTCTTGAACTAGTGCTTGAATCTGCTTGATTAACCTCACGAACATATTTGGTTCGCCAATCCGTTGCTTTGACTGAAAAGCTCACATAACCAACTACTGAAACTAAAATTATCAGAGCAAAACTTACCCCGTAGTTGTAAAACAACACACCCACTACAACCGCTATTTCAAAGAGGGTTGGTATGATGTTGAAAACTAAAAAGCGCATTAAAAAACTGATACCACTGGTACCACGTTCTATGTCTCTGGATAAGCCACCTGTTTGTCTGTTGAGGTGAAAATCTAAATCTAGATCATGTAAGTGACGAAATACTTGAAGCCCTAAACGGCGCATAGCTCGCTCGGTGACGCGTCCAAAAAGGGTGTCTCTTATCTCGCCAAATAGGACATTGGCTAAACGCAGCAGCCCATAAGCTGCAACTAAGCCAAATGGCACTAAGACTAAAGCATCGACCGCACGTTCTGCATTAAGATCGTCAACGGTATATTTAAGAATAAACGGTAAATAGATACTAGCTGTTTTGGCGGCAATTAAGCAAAGTAAGGCGAGGCCTACTCTGACCTTAAATTCAGTTAAATAAGGCCATAGTTGAGAAAATATTCGCCAGTTTATAGGGGGTTCATCATTAGTGGGGTTACGATTTGATCGCATATGTTGAGTGTTTTACCTTAGGTGTTAAGTTCAGAATGTTTGCTTGCTCAGAAGTTAATCTAGAATGCAGCGATTGCGCCCTTGTTCCTTGGCTTTGTAAAGATTGGTATCTGCTTTGGTAATAGCTTGGTTTATAGTATCAGTCGAAGCAATTTGATGTAATCCAATACTAATTGTAATGCCGAAAACTTTATCATCTTGCTTATACTGTTTTTCTTCGATTTTTCTTCGCAACTTTTCTGCTAGCTGCATTGCTTGTTCGCCGTTGGTTTCTACTAGTAAAAATAAGTACTCTTCACCGCCCCATCTTGCTAATGAGTCTTGTTTGCGAAGTCCAGCTCTAAAAATAGTCGCTAAACTTTTTATGATTTTGTCACCTTTATCATGTCCATATTGGTCATTGACGGCTTTGAAGTGGTCTATATCACACATCATCACGGTTAGATTATTGTTGTAACGTTGATTCCGCTCAAACTCTTGATGCAAATTCTCCCGCATTCCCCGTCGGTTCAATAGTCCAGAAAGGGGATCCTGCATGGCTTGTTTTTCAAACTTTTGACTCATCTCTTGAAGTCGATAAAATGAACTTTTTCTCACATACTCGTAAAAAGCAAATAAACATGACACAGTCAAAAACGAATAAATCAACCTAGATTTAAATTCAAAAGAGTAAGGCGTCACAAGCCATTTATTATCAGGATAAAACATTAAAATACTTATAACCAAAACAAATACGCCAAGATTTATCAAACCTTTGCGCATCCCTCCAAAAAACAATGCTATGGGAGGCAAGATGTAAACCCACAAAGGGCCTGTACCCTTTATGCCTCCAGAAAACACTAAATAAATCATCAGCAACATAAGTGAGGTAGTCAATAAGTTGGCTGAAAGTTTGTAAGGATTGGCGAGACGCTTTGAACGAAGAATGAGATGCGAACTAAAAAACAGCAGACTAGCTGTCAACAATACAAAACTAAGTAATTTATCTTGTCGTATGAATGCACTCACACTCATTATAAGAGTAATAGTATAACCGATAAGCCCAAACAGATTAGCCACAAGGATCTGTCGGTTTGACTCTGAATTATTGGACTGCAACACACCATTATTTAAATAATTATGGATCAGTTTCTTAACATTCATAAACAGTGTCTAGTTATTCGGCAAAGCCGCAATATCCTTTTCAATTTGTTTTGCCAAACGGGTAATCAACGTCCTTAATTGTTTTACAGCATGAGAATATCCATCCTGTTTTAACTCCGACTCAAAAAAGAATGAATGTCTCGTTGTCGCGACATTTTTTCCTTGATTAGTTGAAGTATTGTTTTGTGACAACCAATATTGACCAGAACTAACAACCGTTGATACATCTGTGGCATGGAAATGCTCTAGTGTGATAGCAATGGAAGCCATAGCAAGTGGCACATTGGGTGACGATGAGGCAATATAATTTTGTTGGCCAGTAACATTCAAATCTCTTAATAAGGCGTTGTAAAATGAGGCTTGTAACTTTTCAGCCCACACGTCTTGGTGAGAATAATGAAGTTCATGTTGGCCAAGCTGCATAACTAGGCTTGACTGACGTAAATAGTCGGCAACATTGATTAATTGCAAAACAACGGTAGGTTTTGAATCATCAACCGTATGCGACACGTTATTATCTGGAGTATGTAATAAGTAATAGCGCACACTTAGTGGATTAGAAGTGCAGCTACTTAATAACGCCATGCATAAACAAATCATTACTATTTTCATATTACTTTGGTACTCCTTCATCACGATTTACTTTAGCCTTGGGGATCAACCTCGGACCATTGCCATCAGTAAAAATAAAACTATTGGGTGCGCTATTGAGCTGTAACAGCAAAGGTTGTAAATCCTTTAGTGTGCTTTGCAATGACTGCATGGTGTGATTAACCTCTTTGTAAGTCTCAGAATCAGCTGAAAAATCTTTGCTTAAAGTGGATAAGTTTTCAAGCGTTTGAGTCAACGCACCGCTGACTTTGTCTTCATGCACAGCTGTTAACAGACGTTCAGCAGAGCTTGCTGTGTCTTGAAGTGCTTCAGCTGCCTGCGCTATTTTTGACAACGTATTATTAGCATTATCAGAAATGGTTTTTAGTTTGATTTCGTTAATATTATCTAATATAGCAGTCACCTTAGCGGTGATTTCTGAGAATTCCCCTGTCATGGTGGGAACAACCTCGTAGCCTAGCAAACTTTGAGATTCGAAAGTGGGCGCGTCAGGATAATGCTGTAAGTCAACAAACAATGCCCCTGTTAAAAGATTACCTGTTTTTAATGTTGCACGCAGACCTTGCTCAATCCAAAGAGTGGTTTGTTTGCGAACAAATTTCAAGCCAATTGCATTGTCTGGTTGTCTCACTCTACCGGGTTGAATGCTGATGACCACTGGTATGTCATAGCCTTGCTCGAGTAAGTCATTCTGGTTGTTATCTAAAGAATTAATTGATAACACCTTACCTACCATCAACCCTCTGTACTCCACTGGCGCACCAACTTGTAAACCACGGATGGTATCTTTTACTAGGATGACGTATTGGGCACTCAATTTATAACGTTCTTCTGATGCTAACTCGTAAGAAGAGTGGATATCAAAAAAGCTGCGCTCGTCGATAGTTTCGCCCACGGGCATTCCTTCTGGTATACCAAATGTGACCCCGTTGGTAAGTAGGGTTTCTAAGCTGCCAGTGTTGACTGTTACACCGCTGGCACCTAGTTTCATTTGGACACCACTGATATCCCAAAATTTGGTGTTGTCAGTAATGAGCTTATGATACGGGGCTTCAATAAATGTATTGTAATAAACCACTCGTTCTTCGAAGTTAAAATAGATATCTTCAAATTCACCTACTTTGATGCCTTTATAAACGACTGGGTCGCCTTTTTTATAAGTAAATTCGCTGTTGCTGTTTAACGTAACATGCAAACCTGGTGTGCCAGCTGGCGTAACGGGTGGAGCTGCAAGAGCAATAAATTCCTCACTCATCTGCTGTTCCCATCCAGGTGCCATATTGATGTAAGGGCCTGATAAAATTGTACCTAAACCTGATATGCCACTGAGTGACACGCTTGGAGAGACAATCCAAAATTGATTGTCAGCATGAAGAATTGGCGCCACCTTCTTATCCATTCTGACAGTGACCAATACACCGCTTAAATCATCGGAAAGTTTTATATCTTTAACTAATCCTATATCTACATCACGAGTTTTTATCTTTGTTTTTCCTGCTTCGAGCCCAGTTGCTGTTTTAAATTCAATCGTGATTAGCGGGCCTTGGTTGCTCCATTGGTAATACACCATCCATAGACCAATAAAAAAGGCAACGATAGGCACTAACCAAATCTTTGATACTGTTCTGACAGGTTTTACTAAGGCTTCTTCAGGAGGTATCGCTTGTTGGGGATCTTGACTCATACAGGTTTTTCTCCACCTTTTAAATTTTCTGATTGATACCATATGAGTCTTGAGTCAAAAGACATTGCTGCAAGCATAGTGCAAACTACCATGCCACAAAATGCCAATGCTGCATGACCTGGTAATATATTCATAATGTTACCTAATTGGATTAAACTGACTAGAACCGCCACCACAAAAACATCAATCATCGACCAGCGGCCCACAAACTCAGTGATACGGTACCAAAATATTCTTTCGCTACTTGCATGTCGATGTCTGGCTTGAACTGAAAAATTTAACCAACATAAGATAACAATTTTCGCTGCAGGAACAAATAAACTAGCAATAAAAATAATAATAGCTATTGGATATGACTCCATTTTCCAAGGTAATACAATACCACCTAAAATAGTGCTAGGTTGTTTTACACCTAAAACATTGGTATGCATTATCGGTAAAATATTTGCTGGAATATACAACAACACTGAGGTAAACAATAATGCCCAAGTTGTTTGAATGCTATGGTGGGGGTTTATCGGTTTATGTTCCTCTTTGACTTCATCATCGAGTAAGAGGTTGAGTTGAACTTTGTCTACATACAATAGCGTTATCGTCATGGATACGGTGAAAAGTAAATAAGCGTAGAATGATAAACCTAACCCAATGTCTGCCATTGAAATGATTTTAATTAAGCTCACCAATACACCAATCAAAAAGATTTCAGCCATGGTCCAAGGAAGCAATATAAATAGGGTTTTTATCACCCACTTGGCTTTTTTGGGTCGCAGACCCAAGCTTAGCGGTACCAACACATATAATAAACCAATTAACACCAATGCGGGAAGTATTAACACCGCTGTCATCTGCACTAATGCAAGCAGTGCATAGTCTTTTTCAACTAAAATCCAAAGGCTACCAAGCATATCAATCGATTGATATTGACCACTGGCGCTAAATGACAGAAATTTAAACGGCAGGGAGGCGATCAAAAATATAAGTGAAGTGATCGCCATAGCGATGATGCGTTGTGAAGCATTATGATGATAGACAGTTAACTGTAGACCACATCGTGGGCACACAGCCGATTGCTTATGGGTTAATAAAGGCAATGTAACTCGGTAGTCACACTCATGGCATAACATGGTGTGTGACTTCGAATTTATAGTGTTTGTTTTAATTGTTTCGCTCTGTAATGTTGATGCAATCAATTATTGAAACATTATTAAACATCAATTTTGCGTAAAATGCAGTTATATTAAATAGTTAACATAGATTTTCGGTACTATATTTCTAACGCTTGGCTTCGTGCTTTTATGAATACATCTACTGAGCGCCTAATATCTTGCTCGGTTGTCGCCCAAGAACATAGGCTAATACGTATCACACTTTTCTTATTCCAAGTCGAGCCACCACACCAACATTCGCCTGATTGTTGCACTAAAGATAATGTTTTTTGAGTCAGTTGCTCTGTTTCACAGCTAATGATGATTTGATTAAAGACAACTTCATTTAATATTACAAAACGATTGTCGGTTAATAACCGGGCGAAAAAAATTGCACGATCATGCAGCTGTTCTATCAATTCAGCTACACCATTACGACCTAAATATTTCATGGCTGCCCAAAGCTCGATGGCTCTGGCACGTTTTGACATTTCAGGGGTATACAACAATCCATCGCGTTGCTCACTGAGCTGAATATAACTGCCTTGCTGGTGTAAGGCACTGGTTAACGCCTCAGTATCTTTGCACAATACAATGCCACAATCGTAGGGTGTGTTCAGTGTCTTGTGAGCATCTACTGACCATGAATCAGCTAACTCCATGCCTCTAGTTTGTTCATCGAACCTACTGGATGCTTTAGCCCACAATCCAAATGCACCATCAATGTGCACCCAAGCTTGTGCTTTGTTTGCCAGCTGACAAAGCTTGGTAAAGTCATCAAAGGCACCTGAATTTACGTTACCTGCTTGTAACACCACAATGCAACTTTCATCTAATCCGGGTAGTTTTTCGACTATCATCCGACCTTGGTTATCACAATCTACCCACTCGATGGATGCCTGTCCAAAGCCTAACAAACTGATAGATTTAGCCACGGTACCGTGTGTTTGTTTACCTAATATTAAACGAATTTTTGGTGCGCCAAATAAGCCCTGCTGGTTGACATCCCAGCCTAACTTTTGCAGCTGGCGAAATCTTGCTGCTGCGAGTCCTGATAAAGTCGCAATTGATGTACCGCTGACAAACCCTGCCGCAGTTTGTTCAGGTAGGCCAAATAGTTGATTAAGCCAACGTTGACAAACGCTCTCTAACTTTGAGGCAATGGGTGACATCACATATAAGGCTGCATTTTGATCCCACACGTCCGACAACCACTTAGCGGCTAAAGTAACAGGTAGAGCATTACCGTTCACAAATCCAAAATAACGACCTCCAGTTTGGGCAACCGTATTAACTGAACCTACCTCGCTCAGTAGCTCTAATAATAAAGCTGGATCACTTGTTGCCGTGGGCAATGGTTCGTCAAAAATACACAGTTTTCCAAGGTTTGTTTCATTTGGAAATACTCGCTGTTTTGAAATATTGTCTATATATTCAAACGCACTTTTTTGAGCCTGTGTAAGCAGCTCTTTATTACTTTGCTGTTTAAGCAATTCATATTGCAGCTTGTTCATTTTAACTCCCCAAGGCTTGAATTTATTTTGACGTTTATAGCTGAGCGGTAACAGGCACAAATTTCTTGTTCGAGGGCCATAGTTTAACCACGGAATACACTTAATAGACAAATTCATTTACATATTAGAGTTGCAATAGGATTTATTTAACTTTTAAATGACCAAGAATAGGTTCTGAAAGATCAAAAACCGATAAATTTGTTTTACGTAATATGACAATAGTTGGAACATTTATGAAGAAGACAATGAGAAAAACACTTAGAAAAACACTAATAAGTGCCGCTGTAGCTTCAGTATTTTTACTGAGCGCATGCAGCAAACAGGTTGAGCAACAACAAACTAATACGGCCGATAAAACGGCTAGTACAAACATAATTAAAAAATCTGCTGAGTTGGGTAGCTTCGGTATTGAGCTCGATGCTAGAGATGAATCGGTTAAGCCGGGTGATGACTTTTTTGAATATGCGGGTGGTACGTGGTACAAAAACTTCGAAATGCCCAGTGATAAAACTCGCTTTGGTGCTTTTGATAAGTTGGCAGAACGCAGCGAAGCACAAATTAAAGCGTTGGTAGAAGAAATAGTTCAAAGCACAAATTTAGATCTTGAGCAGCAGATGGTTGCAAATTTTTATACTGCTTATATGGACACAGATGCTGCTAATGCAAAAGGCCTTAAGCCTATTGCCTCGATATTAGAAAAAATTAATAAGATAAAAAATAAACAAGCTTTAACTGCTGCTTTCGGTTCTGCATGGTTAGATGGCTCAATTAGCCCTATTAGTGGCGGTGTGTGGTTTAACCGACTAGACCCAGACCAATATGAAATGTCTGTAGGAGTAGGAGGGTTAGGCTTGCCTGATCGTTCTTATTACCTTGAAGACACGGAGCGTTTCATTGACATCCGTAACGCCTACGTGGAGCATATCGCACAAATATTAAGTTTCGCCAAGGTTGAAAATGCTGCTGAAAAGGCACAGCTGATACTCGAACTAGAAACCAAAATAGCTGAAGTACAATGGCCTCGTGAAAAACGTCGTGATCGTGACCTTTCACTTAATCAAATAGAACGTGAAAACTTAACTGATATCTATCCGGGATTCAATTGGGACACTTATTTTGCTAAAACGGGTTATAAAATACCTCACCTAAATATATCGCAACCACAGCCTGTCAAAGACGTGATTAAAGTAATAGGTGAGCAATCGCTTGAAGTGTGGAAAGACTATATGACTTATCATACTATTTCTAACCATGCGTCATTTTTGTCTGACGATGTTTTTAACGCTAACTTCGCGTTTTTTGGTAAAATTTTGAATGGACAGCAAGAGCCGCGCCCGCGTTGGAAGCGAGCTATATCTGATATGTCCGGTACTCAGTCTCTGGGCTTTGTTGTCGGCAAAACATATGTGGATAAACATTTCCCTGCAAGTTCAAAAACACAAATGTCTGAGTTAGTTAAAAACTTACGAAAAGCGCTCGCAGAACGTATCGAAGGTTTAGACTGGATGGGAGCAGATACTAAGGTTAATGCTCAAGCTAAGCTTGCTGCTTTTGTTCCCAAAATTGGTTACCCAGATGAATGGCAAAGTTTTGAAGGTTTAGAGATAAAAGCAGACGACCTGTTGGGAAATATGGTACGTATGCGTCAGTTTTTTCGCGAAGACAGTATTCGTAAAGAATTGCAGAAAACTGACCGTAACCGATGGGGAATGGCACCACAACGAGTGAATGCTTATTACAACAGTTCGTTTAACGAAATCGTTTTCCCAGCAGCGATTTTACAGCCACCGTTCTTTGATCCCAACGCAGATGCGGCCGTCAACTATGGTGGTATAGGTGCAGTAATCGGCCACGAACTGGGGCATGGTTTTGATGACCAAGGCTCTAAATCAGATGCCAATGGAATTCAACAAAACTGGTGGACTGATCAAGACAGAGCAGCATTTGAAATTAAAGCTGATGCATTAGTTGCACAATACGATGCCTATGAGCCAATTGAAGGTAACTTTGTTAACGGTCGTAACAGCTTGGGTGAAAACATTGGTGATGTGGGTGGTTTGTCTATGGCTTATCATGCTTATAAGCTGAGCCTAAATGGTGAAGAAGCTCCCGTTATTGACGGTATCACGGGTGATCAACGCTTCTTCTTAGCTTGGGCGCAAGTATGGCGTGAAAAACGTACTGAGCAGAGCATGTTGTCACAATTAAAAGGAGGAACTCATGCTCCAGGTCGCTATCGTGCGTTGGCACCACGTAATCACGACGCTTGGTATGAAGCTTTTAACATACAACCTGAAGACGCTCTCTACTTAGCGCCAGAAGATCGCATCCGTATATGGTAAAATGGTTAAAATGATTTAATTATTTGCAATAAAAAGGGCGCTTCATGCGCCCTTGTATTTTTAAGCTTTTGACGGAGTAATTAAATATTTTTCACCCGTCTTTTTAGCATTGTATTTGTGAACAGTTTCAGGCTGCATCGCCTCTTCTAGGCTAAGCTCTTCGGTAAAAGCAGATGCAAACGTAGTATTGATCTCATTTGCTACTTTTTTGTGTAGCTCAGCAACCTGAGCAGGGGCTAGTTTTCCCAAGAAGCGCATAAGGAGCCAACCGCCAATTCCCCATGTCATACCGTAAGCACGATTAAGTAATGTGGGAGAAAAATCTAAGCCACCATAGATATATACTTGCTTGTTTGCATCTGAACCGTAGGTGTTAAAACCAACCGCATCTTTACTGCCTACTGCTTCCATTGCAGTTAGTATATCGCTGACTAAATCGCCGCCACCAATAGCATCGAAGGCAAGAGTGGCGCCTGTTTCATTAATTGCTTTATATAAATCAGCTTTAAAGGTGGGACTAGAAGAATCACAAATATGAGTAGCACCAATTTCTTTAAGTATGTCAGTCTGTTGTTGATTTCGTACCACATTCACTAATGGTACGTTTTCTGCGAGGCAAATTTTATTAAGCATTTGACCCAATGCTGAGGCAGCGGCGGTATGAACTAATCCAGAATGTCCTTCCATGCGCATTGTTTCAACCATACCTAATGCCGTTAGTGGGTTCACAAATGATGATGCTGCATCTTTTGCTGTGGTGCCTTCGTTATGCACAATACATGCTTGCATCGGCACACAACAATATTCGCTGTATACAGCCCCTGATAGTACACCCACTGTCTTACCCAATAAAGCCTGTGCAGCAGGGTGGTCGCCAGCTGCGACGACAACACCCGCACCTTCGTTACCGATAGGTAACACTTGATCTAAACGTGATTTTATACGGGGTAGTATGGCTTTGTGTACAGGTGCCGTCATGACTTTTTTGTTTGTGTCATAACTGGCTTCAGCTAAATTAGCAGGACCAAACATTGGCCACATATCTGAAGGATTAATAGGGGCTGCTTCGATACGAACAATGACTTCATGAGCCTTAGGCGTTGGCACATCACGCTCAATTAGTGATAATTTGAGCTGGCCGTCTGATGTTATTTGGGTAAAGAGTTGTTTAGATGTTTTCATTATTATTTTCTCTTGTTGTATATGTAACTACGAAGTTAACCGAACACGTTCAATTACACTATTTTAATGGTGAACATAGATGGATAATTTATATGTATGGGAATGTTGTATTGGTAATTCAATGTCTTAATGTCATTACACAGAATAATCCTCATGACAGATATTATTATTTTTGAGTGACAGAATTAAGCGCTTATGCTTTGCAATCATTTTGTTTCAAGTTATCTTATATCCCCTCATTTACTAATCAGACTAGTCATATGACCTTCAACGTCTCTCTCAAGTCTTTGTTCTTTAATCTAATGTTTTGTTGTTTACCTAGCATCTCTTTATCTTTAGCTGCCCAGGATAAAGCTTTAGTAGGTGGTAGACTTATAGATGGGTTTGGACATCAACCCATAGCCAATAGTGTTATTCTTGTCAAAAATGGGATGATTGAAAAGATCGGTACAATAGAAACGCTTGCTGTACCTGATGGTTATCAAATCATTTCAACTGAAGGTATGGATGTTTTACCTGGGTTGTGGGAAAGCCACGCACATTTAATGTTAAACGGTCATTCTGACTATTCCCATTGGGATAATGCTTATGCCGATAAATTGGGCACTGAAATTATGCCTGCCAGCGCGGTGCAATTATTGTTAGCGGGTATCACCAGTGCAAGAGATTTAGGCGCACCATTAAAAGAGTCTGTTGATATAAAAACGAAAATTGAAAACGGTGAAATTCCAGGTCCTCGTTTGTATGTCTCAGGCCCCTTCATTCAACATCAGGCTTACCCCGGGACAGAAGCTTTTAGATGGGGTGTAGACAATCCGATAGATGCAAAAAACAAAGTGGATCAGCTAGCAGATGCGGGCGTTGATATTATAAAACTGATCGACCACGATATGATGAGCTTGGAAACCGCGCAAGCCGTGGTTGATCAAGCACATCAACGAAACCTTATTGTAGTAGCGCATTCACACAAACCTGACGAAATTAGAAGAGGCCTAGAAATTGGAGTCGATAATTTTGAGCATACTGGCTTAACAACAGCACCGGCTTATCCTGATGATATTATCGAGCAACTCATTGAGCGCACGGCTAAAGGGCGTGTAGCTGGTGGCCCTTTGTATTGGACCCCTACGGTTGAAGGTTTATGGAACTATGAATTAACCGTCGCTAATCCTGAAAGGTTAGACAACAAATGTTGGCATAGAGGGTTACAGCCAAGCACAATAAAAGATATTCAAGGTTCTTTAAAAAACGTGGGCCAATTAGACTACATGCAGCTTACGCCCTTACGCAAACCCACTCTTAAAAAGAAAGTACAGCAGCTAAAAGCTGCAGGTGTTGTTATGCTGATAGGCACTGATAGTGGTATTCCCACTAAATTTCATTGTCAAAGTACGTGGAATGAAATGGCATTTTGGGTAGATGAATTGAATATATCAGCAATGGATACCATCAGAGCTGCTACTTATTGGCCAGCCGTATTAATGAACGTAAATGAACAATCAGGTACTGTTACTGAAGGAAAACACGCTGATATTATTGCAGTAAAAGGGGATGTACTTCGCTACATTAATTTACTCCAAAATGTAGATATGGTGATGAAAGGTGGCAAGGTTTATAAACTTGATGGCAAAGCGACGCTAGATTAAATACTAGCAGTGTCCGTCATATGCTAATGCGCGCTTCCCTCGCGCGCAAACATATTATAAGTATTGTCTTGCTTGGATGAGCACCCATCATGACCTCGCTTCTGGTTTAGATAGTGTTATGGAGTCAAGATGGACGCACGTTTTTTGTAAAAAGAATTGAAATTTCTAAGGTATTTTATGCATCAACGCTACTATCTTGGGTAATGTCACCCGTCAGAATTAAAATAGTCAAGAAACTCATATATTTATCCAAACTCTAAACCTAGTCAAACAACTCTATAGTGACTTTAGCTGTTTGTTATTATTAAAATAATGACAAACAGCTAAAAACTTAATTTGGCACCATCTTACAGAAAGACCGATTTTTACTATTTATCATCGTAAAAAACGATGTGTTGTGTAACTTTAACAGTATTTAAGTTAAAGCCATAAACCTATAAAATTATGTTTATTTTGATAAACAGGTATATAAAATAAATGAGATTTTCACGGTTAGTAGTTTTTTTAATTGGCATGGTGAGTTTTACCACGCCGCTTTTAGCAACGCCTTTCTTCGAGTTTGCCACTTCAGCTCCTGCAGATAAAAAAAGTCATGTGGTATTTATAAACGATGTTAAAGATTTGGATGACATACCAAAAATTTTAAAACATGTATCAGCGAGTCAGTTAAGTAAATTAATAGAGATTAATAAATTTTCTGCAGAAAAAGGTAAAACACTGCATTTGCAAATGCTTGGCGCAGTAAATTCTTTATTACTTGTAGGCTCTTATGATGAAGACGGATTAAGTGCCCCAGAGCTACAAGATTTAGGGGGTAAAATAGCCAGCTCATTAAATTCAACTGAAGCGATGCTTGATATCGCAGTGCATGTGCAAAACTTGGAAACGACCGAAGCGTTTCCAAGTGCGCACATCGCTTACGGTTATCACCTAAGACATTATAGTTTTGATCGCTATAAAACAAAAAAGAGTCAAGGTGCTTCTAACGTGATGCTAGTCAGTGACAATGCTGATAGTGCCAATAATGCTGCAAATTTATATCACTCTGATTTAGCATTTATTGCACAAGGTGTTCATTTAACCCGTGACTTGGCAACTGAGCCGGGTAAAAACATGTATCCCCAAGCCTTTGTTGATGAAGTAAGAGCTACATTCAAAGGGATCAAAAATGTGGATATTGATGTGCTTAATATGCGTGACATTAAAAAGCTAAAAATGGGTGCTTTAGGAGGTGTAGGGCAGGGCTCTATAAATGATCCTCGTTTCTTGATTATTAATTATCGTGGTTCAAAAAAATTAGATCCTCCTGTAGCACTCGTTGGCAAAGGCATTACATT
>CAZMDX010000303.1:0-4676 GCA_964564805.1 uncultured Pseudoalteromonas sp.
CGAAGCTTTACGAGGAGAAGGTGCCAAACTATGTCACCCTGATGGAACACCCTTTATGCAAAGATTTGATAAAAGAGGTGATTTGGCATCACGAGATATTGTTGCCAGAGCCATCGACTTTGAGATGAAGCGGCTAGGTGCTGATTGTATGTATTTAGATATTAGTCATAAATCTAGCGATTTTATTGTCAAACATTTTCCAAATATTTACCGTAAATGCAGATCTATTGGAATAGATATTACTCGACAACCTATACCTGTTGTTCCTGCAGCACATTATAGTTGTGGTGGAGTAGTTACAAACAACCACGCAAAAACAGATATTGCTAATTTATATGCGATTGGTGAAGTAGCTTACACTGGTTTACATGGTGCAAATCGAATGGCTAGCAACTCATTATTAGAGTGCATTGTATATGCGCATTCTGCTGCTGCTCATATTACAGGCAGGTTAAATGAAAACACACCACATGAACCAATAAAGGCTTGGGATGAAAGTAAAGTAAGTGATTCTGATGAAGAAGTCATTATTCAGCATAATTGGCACGAATTACGTTTATTCATGTGGGACTACGTAGGAATTGTTAGAACTAATAAACGCTTAGAACGAGCACATCATCGAATCCAATTACTACAACAAGAAGTCAATGATTATTATTCGAATTTCAAAGTCAGCAATAATTTATTAGAACTTAGAAACTTGTTGACAGTTGCTGAACTAATCGTGAGATGTGCCAAAGAACGTAAAGAAAGTCGGGGCTTACATTTTAACCTCGACTACCCCAATAAACTTGATAATCCCAAACCAACAGTCATAAAAAATACCGTTAATTAGTGCGTATACTCCCAATAAGGTAAAGCGGCTGCTTTTCGTCGTTAGTCCCGACTCCTCGCACCATAAATTGTTGTTCATTATTTGTATCGTCAGGCCTTAAACGTTGAGCAGCCATAATGACTTGGCTTGGTAAATATAGGGGTTGCTTGAATGTAGTGTTTATCTCAAAAGCTTTCTCAAACAAAATAGGGTTTTTCTTGTGCAAGGCACTTATACAATAAGATTTAGTGAACATCCCATGGATAATATGCTGTTTAAAACCAAACATCTTTGCTAACCATTTTGACAAATGTATTGGGTTAAAATCACCTGAAACGTTTGCATACAGACTACCTAAATCAGAATCAAACTTCCAACTTGTATTTACAGGGTCTATAAAAGCATCAATCAAAGCCTTGTCTTTTATAGCGATGTCACGACCATGTTCGGTACGAAATAAATGAGTACTTTTACTCTGCCATACAATTTCGTTGCCACTGAAAAATTTTACTATAATTGAAAATAACCACCCTTTAGAGTGTAATTCTAATTTCCCAAACGAACTGATGACACTCAATACCTCATGTTTCTTGATTGGCCTTGCTTGGTTTATCTGATTCTTGACGTGTACTAACCCCATCAAAGGAAATACAAATTCAGGCAATAAAAGCAATTTCATGTGCAGTGGAAATGCCAACGAATGTAAGTAACAAGGATGAATAAATTTAGATGTGGGGTCCCAATCTACAACTTGATGATAACGTCCACAAATATTCTCATCAAATATTGCATTGTCATAATAAAATTTATTGGTGGGCAACGTGGGATCAATATACTTTTCAGAGTGAAAATTACTTTTTTTTAAAAAAGCCCTAAACAACAGCACTTTAATATTCGGAACATTTATCAATTTGGTTGTGCACTTATCATACAGCATCATATATCAGTTCTTTCCAATAACCTGTTGTTGATATATGGTCGCACGGCAAAGTCTTCGGTAATCTCGCTGATTAACTTGATCTTTAAATACTAAGCACCATTTTGAATTACGATTATTAACCGGTGAAACCAAATGAATAAATATTAGAAGAATACTGACCCTAGACTTGTCAGTAATTTTCCAACTTATTTGTTCATTATTGCTAGTTTCTATCCATTCGCCACGCTCGGAGAAAACGACTGTGTTGTGCGTCATATGATAGTTAACTAGGAGCGCTTTAGAGAAATAAATAAATATCACGCATACAATTAAAGACCGTAGTAGAAATTCAAATTTAAATATTTCAGATTGCCAATATACCACTGTTAGAATCAAGAGCGCACCGCTCAATAACTGGATCATTACCAGAAATCGAGACGTTTTAAACTCAACTCTATACTTTGACACGACTCAAAATATGTTCAATCATTTGGCTAAACTCTTTATCTTCGCAAGGTTGATGTCCCATAAACCACGCGTATAAATCAGGATCATCACTAGTGAGTAACCGCTCAAAAACTTCTTGTTCCTTTACAGCTAATTCATTAAAACCACTTTCTGCAAAAGGCATAAACAGCACATCAAGTTCCAACATTCCGCGGCGACATGCCCACTTCAACCGACCATATCGTTTTTTATCAAACATTCACAACCTCATGTACAAAATAAAATTCAGGATTGAACTTGGATAACAAGTTCATAGGTAATGATAATAACAGTATTAAGGCGTTGTTTTCAGATCTTTACTTGCTAAATCAATCTCGTACCCCATATCATTCCAAGCGCCGATCAGCAAAAGAGAAATAAACCATGCCACAATCATCATCACAACAAACACATACGATACAGTATACGAATAAGCTTAAAAATAATGGTATTATTCAGATTACAGGCGAAGAAAGAGCCAAATACTTACAGGGGCAAATAACAGCTGATATTAATGCACTAAAAGATAACAATGCTATTTTAGCCTGTCATTGCAACTTTAAAGGCAAAACGTGGAGTGTGTTTTTCACTTTTTCTTGGCAGGATTCTATTTTATTGCTTACCCATAATTCTGTTTTAGAACAATCTCTTTCTGAACTAAATAAGTATGGAGTGTTTGCTAAAGTTGACATCTCTAACGAAAGTAATAACTGGCAGATAACAGGTGGTTCTGGTGATTTATTTGAAAACTCTATAAAGGAGGTTTTTGGCGAGTTACCTACAGGAAATAGAGCTGTTCTTTCAAATTCTAACGGACTTGTTATGTCTGTTGAAAAACCTAATCAACGCTACTTAGTTATTCAACCAAATAATGCTAAAAATTTATTGATATGTGATGTTTCTGAAAATGATGAACAATGGGAAGTAGCAGACATAAAATCTGGCTTGGGTGATATTCGAGCATCAACAGTAGACGAATATGTCCCACAGATGCTTAATCTACAATCTTTAGATGCCATTGATTTTGAAAAGGGTTGTTATATGGGGCAGGAGGTTGTGGCAAGAACAAAATATTTAGGCCGAAATAAGCGTGCCGGTTTTATTTTGAAAGCTGAATCTATTGCTGATGATTTATGTGGTGAGCAACTAGAATATCAAATAGGCGAAAACTGGCGTCCGGGTGGAAAAATACTACGCAGCGGTACTGATGCAGGACAGACATGGATTTTTGCCGTTTTGGCCAAAGATACAGAACTTGGTGATACTTTTAGAGTGAAATCTTTACAAAACCTAATCTTCATTACTCAAGCACTCCCTTATCCTTTACAATAAGGTTATAAATTTTTGACCGGAATAACATGAAAATAGCCAATAACACTATCGCCACTATACACTTTACTGTTTGCTCATCTGACGGCACACAAATCGACTCATCTAGAAATAGTGAGCCTATGGTTTTCTTACAAGGCAGCCATTTTTTGATACAAGGCTTAGAAGATGAACTTGAAGGCAAATCGGTCGGCGACAAGTTTGTCATCGATATTGTACCAAGCTTAGCTTATGGAGAACGTCATGAAGAATTAGTTCAAGCAGTTCAAAAGTCAATGTTTGAAGATATGGATATAAACGAAGGCATGACATTCAGGGCTACAACAGATGATGGCGAGCAGTCTGTAATGATTATCGAGATCAATGATGAAGAGGTCATTGTTGACGGTAATCACCCTCTATCAGGGCTCACTTTAAATTTTGATGTTGAAATCCTAGAAATAAGAGAAGCTACAGAAAAAGAAATTTCACATGGTCATCCTCACACTGATGGTGGATGTGACCACTCACATTAAATAATAACTATATGCACTGATGTTTTCATAATCTATTTTTATTTAAATGATTATTTTAATTACGTACAATTACTCAGTTTTAATATAAAAAAGGCGACCTTTGAGTCGACTTTTTTTATATTTGCACGGATATTATCTATTTTTTCAATTGTAGAAATTAGATACCACACCACACCACACCACAACAGTATCTTTGCTGTAATATAATGTGCATATAAAATACCAGCTATATACAGAAAATTTAATTGTCAGTAGTAGGCAAAAGTATAATGCTGAATAATCTTAAACAGTTAATTAAACAAAATATCTTGATTTGTACATCTCAAGCTTTTGGCTCTTTCCCTTCTAAAAGTTTAACTCATCGTTGAGTAAACTTTTAGAAATTGACAATATGGTAATAATCTTCCATCTACTGTGGATAAACAATAACGTGCAAATTCGATACGTCATTGTTTTTGATTAACTATAAATGCTGTGAGTGTTAATTTTTAAGAACGAAAATAAGCATCTGCGTTCATAGCCGTGTTTCCAATCATGGCGCTCACTTCCCAATGTCGTGCCTATCTGTGGCTTACAGACATAAAAAAAGGCCACCTGAAACAGGTGGCCTTTT
>CAZMDX010000304.1:0-6249 GCA_964564805.1 uncultured Pseudoalteromonas sp.
TCGCCAATTGTTTGTTTAAATAATGGCTAGAAACTAAATATCTACGTCATACCCCATTTGACTCCACCTATTTGCTTACCGACATCAACTTTGAACGATTGCTTAAACTTAGGATATTAATATGGGTGGCTTGGTAAATGTTAAGTGGTAGAAGCAAAATAACTTAACGTTCATTGCTAATTTGGTAAAGATGAATGTAGATATTCAGTTTAAGTTAAGGTTCTATATTTTTAAAAATAACAAATAATCCTCAATTTTATCAATAGGATAGGGCTATTTTTACTTGGGTTTTTTAATGAAGTGTGGTGTGTTAATCTACCGAATCTTGGCGCTTTAGGTTCGAAGCTCAAGCTAATTAATATAAATTAAACAGGAGATTTACAAGCATGAATGCTTACAATAAACCCTTAATAACCTCTACACTTGCGATTTTACTTTCGGCTTGTGGTGGTAGTAGTGACCCCACTGACTCTTTACCCTTCTTTCCGCCAGAGTCAGTATCAATTTCTGATGTTGCAGGTGTCTTTTCAGGCACTTACTCAACCGGTGGTCAGCAAGTTGTTATAGATGGAATAGTGTCTCCTAATGGGGAGCTTCGTGTCATTACACAGTTCGATGAACAGCTAGGGGGACAATTAACCTTCAATGGTGAAAACTTCACTGTAGATCCATTATCTTCTTTCATTTCTCCTGGTAATCTGTCTGATAATTACTATGCCGCAATTTTCAATGAGAACGGAACCGCATCAGGCACTATTAGTAATTCTGAGATATCTGGTACGACTGAATTTTCTAATCAAACATCAAACTTCTCCTTAACAAAAGAAGTTGAATTGACCAATCAAGGAGCTGATTTTGCAGATGTTACTGGTAACTATGTAACACCTGATTATTTAACAAGTATCTCTTTTGATGTTGATGGCAAAGTAAGTGGCCTTGACGATGAAGGTTGCTTATATAGTGGGCAGTTGAGTATCCCTGAAGCTAGCATAAACGTATATGAAATTGGTCTAACGGTAGAAAATTGTGGTGAAGGAAATGGCACCTATGACGGTTTAGGGACATTAGTTCCCTCTAATTATATTGATGATGGGGATTCAAACGTTTTCATTTTTCAAGCAGACAACAGCCAAATTGCTATTACAGCTATGTTGATTGATAACTAGACCCTAAAAAAGCACCGCATATTGTGGTGCTTTTTAGTTTTTATAACTTAACATTACATCCTTCTTTCATCTGTAAGCACTTGAGTATCATCAGTGAATATTACCAATTGAAGCTGATATTTTGATTCAATAATGATGGGTGTCTGCGTAATTCTGCGTAATTCGGTGATTAAGAACCAATAATGCACAGTTGCGCCCACAAAACCGTTAATAGCCAATTGCTTGTTCAAATAATGGCTAGAAACTAAACATCTACGTCATAACCCATTTAACTCCACCCATTTGCTTACCGACATCAACTTTGAACGATTGCTTAAACTTAGGATATTAATATGGGTGGCTTGGTAAACGGCTTGGTAAATGTTTTAGTTCTGATTGTGCAGCGCTGTTTAGAAGATAACCACGATAACTAATCAAAAAAATTAGTTACTTTAAAAACAGTTATTATGAGTGTCCTGTTAATTATTTCTGCTGCAAGTTTACGTTCGTTTTCGGCACGTACTTTTGCTTTAGTTGTATCACGCTCAGCCACCACATCGTGCAAACTCACTTTGTCCTTAATCAAAGATTGTATAGAGTCCGCAAAGGCTTTTATGTCGCCTAAGTCATGTAAGCGTTTAGAGTCTTTGAATGGCACGAGTATATGCTCAGCTCTCAATGCCGCCGCAAGGAACCCTGCGTTGTTGGCACTTTGGGATTTATACAAGGAGGTGAATATCTTAGCGTTGAAGCTTGTCTCAGGGGTAGGGCGTTTCTCGATAGTGGTGATAATGTCAGTAAGAGTTATCCATTCGTTCGAGAACAGGCCTCCGGTGTCATTATCTGTGAGTCGCATAAGTAGTGTTTTAGCTGTGGTGTCATAGCCAATGTTGTAGGTCAAAGTGTGGTCGTCAGGCAGAGTGACTTTGCCGCAAGTTGAGATTTTAAGTATGTCGATTTGTACTGTGGTGGGGACTGTTGTGGAGTTTGTCATGGGGTTGCCTCTAAGGGTTATGAATAGCGATTGTGCTTATTCATATAAGATACCGTTAGAGCCGCAAAGAAATTATTATGGGTGGCTTGTTTAGGTTTTAGCTTGTTTAGGTTTTATGTTTAGGTTGGCTTGTTTAAGTTGTTCTTGTTTAAGCTGTTTAAACTTAGTGTCAGGCTCTAAAAGTTTTTCATCTAACGTGGCACACACAGGTCTTTATAAGGGTTCTCATTTGCATAGTTCAGTTCAAGAAAATTACTTATTCAGAATAATTACGTACTGTTTTTCTATAAAACAGTACGTATGCCGGCCTAATAGCTAGAAACTAAAACAATTTTATTTTTTTCATTATTTTTTTCTTGAGCAATGGCAATATCACTAATAGTAATATTGCTTTGACGTTTTTTGTTATCACGATTTGTGTATTTATCTAAGTAAATAAAGGTACTTTGTGCGTTATAAGTTCTCGCGAAATTACCAATGTATTGATTATTACACCGTAGTGTATTAATAAATGAACGAACGCTTAATGCTGTTCCTCTTTGACTCAGCATGCGTATTTTACTGATCATAACTTCGGTGTTATCAGAAGCCGCAGCTATACAAATTTTTGTTGTGATTTTATTATCATCTGAAATAAATTTGAATCCATTCGCGTAGGTGTTGAACGAACAAAAAAATAAAATGACTAGTAATAGTGTTAATACTTTCATTGTAATAATCCTTTTAAAATAATCCGTATAAGTAATGGTTATTGAAAATAAATGATGCTTATTTTCACCTTAAGCTAAGTCTATAAAATGAATTTCATCAACTTTTATCGGATTATTTTTGAAATTGATTGCAACTGCAGAGAACGCGACACACTAATGTGTCGATTACTCGCTAAACCTTATCTTCACTTTTCCTTGATCAGATCTTGCGCTGATTAGTACGAAATCTTTGCTGGTTTTCACATGATGATGGTCTAACGATTTGCTAATCACTTGATAATTACTGTCTACGCAGGTATTAAAAGCAGCCAAAAAAAACTCGGCCACAATAACAACGTTGCTATTTATTTGCTCACACATCGTTATCATGTTGTGACGAAAGATAAATCATTTAACACTGTATGATAGGAAAAGCCTGCAAGTAAGGGTTTGTGTGATGTTGCGTACCGCGCCAAATTAATTGCAAACAGAAACCATAAAAATTTACAAAGACAACCAGTGCGCTGAGATAAATCGGTAAAATATTTGAACGGCAGCCACCCCTGATGCAAGTCCTCTGTATGGTAAGGAGAACACACCACCAACACCATGAGCTATGGGTTTTCATTGTAGGGTGTGAATTTAAGCATTTGTAGAGGAAACCATAGGCCAAGTATTAAGCTGCGAAATTCCTACTTATGGCATGCTGACTTTGTTGGGTAAAGGGGAAAGTTTTATTACAAAGACACCCAAAGTAATAAAGTACCCAATCACAGCATAATCAACGAGCACCATGTGGTTAGTGCCTGCTCTTTTTCACTCTTTAAATTGAGGTTATAGAGCTTATTTGGGTTTGAACTAGGTGAATCCCGTTAAATATGTCGCCTAGCTCAAATTGCAGGCAATGGGATTGAGCACACTTTGTGTTGGGGAGTTGTAAATGTGTGTTACTTATTGGTTCAGGCAGTATCAGACGTCAACTAACTTGGCCGGTCGGCGTCAATTAACTTGGCTGGTTTTTTGGTTTAGTTTCATAGCTTGTTTTTTTCGATAACTATCTCCTTCTATTTTATAAATATCTGCGTGATGAACCAGTCTATCTATTGCTGCCACGGTCATCATGTTGTCGCCAAATATGCTATCCCACTCACTAAACGCCTGATTCGTTGTGATCAGTAAACTATTTCGCTCATATCGATGTGCTATCAGTTCAAACAATACTTGGCCTTCATCATCACTTTTTTTGACGTAACCAATATCATCTAAGATAAGGAGTTCATATTTATCTAATTTCTTTAATGCATCATCAAGACTAAGCGCTTCTCTGGCTTTTTGTAGTTGCTGGACTAAAGCAGTACTGCTAGTAAATTTCACTCGTTTTGATTGCGCTATAAGTGCATGGCCTATCGCCGCAGCCAGATGAGTTTTACCTAAACCACTCGCACCAAATAATATGAGATTGTGACCTTGCCTTAGCCAGTCAAGCTTGGTGATTTTTTGCTGTAGTTGCAGTACTGTAACGCCTTTTATTTCATTAAAGTCATATTGATTAAGTTGTTTGCCAGTGGGTAATTGACTTTCTTTTAGCAGCCGTTTAAGGCGATTTTCATAACGGTGGTTTGTTTCTAACTCGCACAGTTCAGCCAAAAACTGCGTAGGCTCCCATGCTTCTTTTATCGATTTTTCAGCTAAACCAGACCATGATTTAGCGATAGCGGTTAATCGTAACTCCTTGAGTAATAGCGGTAAGCTTTGAACATTAGCCATGTAACTCTCCTATCAAACAATCGTAACTTGACAGATTATGTTGCTGACTTACAAGGCAGGGTATTTCAATATTGTTGGGGCCAAATAACTCACGACATTGTTTAATTGATACATTGTCTCCTCCTTCAAGTGCTGTCAGCACGTAGCGTCCTAGCGCTTGTTCGCAATCGTAGTTGTCGGCAAGTACCAATAAATCGACCATGTATCGACAATCAGTATCACTGAGAACACGTTGCGTTAATTGCTGCCATATTAAAGTGAAATCACCATGGGGGATCAAGTCGTCCCTAAGCAGCGAATTTCTAAAAGCGTTAGGCTTTTTAGCCAGTGAGTGAACCACATGACGGTAGTCAACACAGCGCACCCGATTCGAGCCTTGGGCATAAAGCCGAGGCAAGTTGAGTGTTAATTCATGACCGTAAAATAGTGCTAATCTTTCATCATAAATATGGACGAGTAAGGCCGTACCAATCAGTCTGGATGGCACGGTATAAAGCACACGCTTAACGGTGATGGTGCTGCTTGAATTAACCTTAACGTGCAGCTCACTAAAATCATTAGTACGTCGGTTTGGTAGGGTTTGTAAATAAGATTTCTCTTCTTCAAAACGTGTTTTACACTGCCGATTAATTTTGGCGACAATTAGATTAATGAATGCTTCGTAATCGGCCAAGTTGTTGAAATCACGGCTACCACGTAGCATCAATTGCTGATCTATTTTTCGTTTTAAATGACCATGTGCCGATTCAATAGCGCCATTTTCATGGGCGATGCCTTTATTATTGCGTGTTGCATGAACACCATAATGTTTACAAAGTTTGGCATAGCGCTCAGTGAGTAACGTTTCTTCACTGTGATTTTTAAAGGCTGCACTTAAACTGTCAGTACGATGGCTATCGGGTACGCCACCACTGCGCCAAAAAGCATTTTGCAAACCTGATGAAAGCGATTCAAAGCTTTCACCGCCTAAGGTGACTTGGACGTATGTCCAGCCACTGTAGACTAAGCGGTAATGATAAAGCTTGTGCTTAAATTCATTGCCGCAAAGCGTCATGTTGAGCTTGTTCATCCACGTGTAATCGGATATCCCCATATCGCCTGGGCTATGGCGCTGCAAGAAGATAACCTCTTGTTCTGGGCCTTCTTTAGCACGCCAACGTTTAACGCGACGCTGTAAGGTTCTTAGGTGCGATTGATCAAACTTGTTGGGCGCTTTGTCAGCTAATTCATCAAGTAAAGTGATGGGTTGTAATGCAGGGTTTTCTTCCAATAAAGGGACTAAGTGTTGTTCAAATAGACCATTAAAGGGGTCTTTACGGGTACGGTACTGCCTAGGCTGTTGCTGTGTTTTATGTTCGTCCTTTTCTATGCGCCTTGCACTACGCTCAGACATACCAGATTTAGCAGCTGACTTTACTTGGGAATGATTTTTACGATAAGACATATATAACTTAACCTGTTGCTTGGTTATGGATATTCCAGGCATATAAATCTCTTAGTGATTAAATATGCCTAAAGTTTACCAAAAACCGGCCAAGCTAGTTGTCGCGAACCGGTCAAGTTAATTGTCGTCTAATATACAGATATTACCTAAATCACTGGCCATGACCATCAAACCTATCCTGACAGTATTCAAAAATCAGATAGAGAAAAT
>CAZMDX010000305.1:0-11482 GCA_964564805.1 uncultured Pseudoalteromonas sp.
TGATCATACTCAATTGCTTCTGATAGGACATTTAGGCCTGAAGGATCATTAGAGCTCAATTTGATAAAACCTTCTATAAGAAGATTAGCTGCATTTCCAGGATCAAATTGGTTAGCTTTGCTGATGTATTCTACAGCTTTTGAGAAATCACCAGATTGAAATTGTTGGATTGCAGCAGATGAAAGAAGACTTGCCCTGTATGTTTCATCGAGTTCAAGGTTTTCAATTTGCTCAATAACTGCATCGGTATACCCTAATTTCATGTTGACTTCAGCCAAGATTTTATTAGCAATATGGGTTGACGGTATGTTATTTCGAATCTTCATCAAATATAACCGAGATGTTTCTATTTTTTCCAATTTATAAGCGCTTACACCAGCGATAAAATATACTTCTGTATTACTAAATCCAGCCTGAATAGATAACTCTGAATTAATCAAAGCACTAGAAAAGTCATCTTTTTTAAAGTTTATTTTTGACTTTAAATAATTTGCGAGAGCACTTTTAGGGTTAATATATAATAGATAATCTAAACGTTCTTGAGCTTTGTCAAGCAGCTCTGAATGTATATATAGTTCAGCTAATTGAAATGATACTATATGATAGTTAGGAAGGACTTCAATAATTTTTTGATATTCTGCAATGGCCATTTGAGTTTTAGCAAGGGCTGTGTATACCAAGGCGGCCAACATCGCTTTTTCGACTGGCTCATGACCGCTATCTGTAAACTGGTCAAGAACGGCAGCTGCTTCAGAGGGCTTTTTTTTAGCTAATTCGCTGTAACCTATTGCTAAAATTTTATCATCACCTAAAAGCCTTTCAGGTGGTGCAAGAGGGGATTCTATAGAATCGTCTCTTAATGAGGACAAATAGTGAAATAACCTTACATTGCTTGATGTAATTTCATTCAGGTTAGCCACGTCTTTACTGAGTAAAAAAGCTCTGCCAAAATCATTTTGATAATACATAGATTTGACCAGAAGAGGTAGGAAAACATTAGCAGATACTGAAAGTTCTTGAGCATTCCTAAACTCTTTTTCTGCGTTGGCAAATTGCCCTAAAAGATAGTAAATTTTACCTAAACGCACCCTTGCCTCAGAGCTAGATGGGTTATTCTTCAATGCGTTCTTTAGTTCAATTATTGCAGTTTTAAAATCCCCCTGCTTTTGCATCAGAGCTGCTTCTTGCAAATATTCCCCCGTCGTTTTTGGTGTGCATGCACTAAACAAAAACACTATTAAGATGATAAAAATATTCCCTATATTCCCTATGCTCACGTCGAACCTCTCCTTTGCAATTAATCTGACTGGTTTAATATGTAACCTAAATTTAACCAACATACTTGTATCAAATTTAATTGAGACATTAAATATTAGAATCTAACTTTTTGAATTAGCCGCTACTTTACATTAAAATTGTTATTTGAAAACTCATTTGCTCGTTCTTTTAGTTCTTTAGCAAGTAAAAGTAACCTAGGGTAACCAGCTAGTTCTTTAATTAGCCTTTTAAACATCCTAAAATTACTTACATTTTTACTATATTTATCAATCAGTTCTTGCCCTCGTCCACCGTAGTTCGTGAACTCATCAGGAAAAAAAGCCTTATTAATAAAAGGTAATGTTTTTCTCAACTTCACAATTTCAACTTCTCTAAGTCCAAGTAGATTAGACTCATTAGGGAAAGTCGGTGTACAAACCCAGTTTAAGTTTAGATTGACAGACTCTAAAGAATGAACCTCATGTATCATATAACGCGGTAAAAATAGTAAGTCGCCTGGTTCAGTTTCAAAATCATAAAAGTCGTGAATATCTGGGTCATATTTAAACTTTTTTCCAACCAAACAAGCAAACATAAACGGAATATTTGGCAAGGGTGTGTTTGGTGAGGTGACTATCCATCGCTTTTTTCCAATTATTTGTTGGTTTAGACCATGCAGACTATTACCGTCATAGTGGGGAAGTGTAACATGACCACCTGGTTGCATAAATAACCGCATTGGGGATTCACGTACCGACATGTCTTGCCTTTCCAAAATAGACTTAACCAATTCAGGTATTTTAATTGCTTTATCATCAACCAGATCAGCATCAAACCAACCCGCTTCTCGCTTATTTTCGTTAGTAAAATTTTCTAGAATATATTTTGATGTTAAAACTGTTTTGTCAAAAGTCATTACCTGCTGAATTACCAATGGTTTTTCTTGTAATAAGTATTTCTCCACAAACTCTTCATGTGAAAGTTCAGAGAGATTTATTTTATCAATTTCCAGTTTCATATTAACGCACCAATATTACTAATACTTAATTCGAAATAACTATACTATTTTTAAATTCAATGTCTAGGATACAAAAAAGCCTGATGCAATCACTTAATCTACTCAATGTCTGTGCTTTAAAGTTAAATGTAAGTTTTTTAATTTGTCTTCGGATTATAGCGCCCTGGAGACAGCACTTTATTGGGATCCAAGGCGTCTTTAATTAGATTAGTGGTTTGCCAAAATACATGTCTGCCATCTAAGTTTTGTTGTTGTTTAACATCCAACCGATAAGGTACAAAACCATAATCAGCTCCTTTTTGTATTAATTCATTGAGACAGTCATGGGCGTTTTTTATTTGCTCTGGCTGATGTAAATCGAACACGATTGGAACGGTAGAATCAACACAGTCATGTTTAAGGTTTGTAAAAGTTATTAGCGGTTCGAAACCATATTTAGGCGTAGTTTGTCTAATGAAACGAACAAATTCGTCAAGAGAAGAGGACGTCATTTTAATCAGAGGTGCATACCAAAGTAGTCCACAATTATCTTTTGAAGGCGATAATTGCTCGTTTTTATTTGGCCTGATTATTGGGTTACGCCAATAGGGAAGAGGTAGAGCCACTTGGTTTGGAATACCCAGCATGATATCAGTACCTTCTTGCAACGACGCCAACTGTGAAACTATTTTTTCTACAAAGGCTATTCTTGGCAGAAACCTTAAAAAATGAGTGGCGGCTTTTATTCGTTTTGAATCTGAAAATAAAACTGGGCCAATGAGCTTTGCTTTTCTCTTCAATGCTCTTTTAGTTGCGACAACTATCTCTTTATCACCGTAAATAGACCCCACAACTAACCAATGTGGAAGTTTATTTTCGGTAGCTATATCCTTAATTTGTTGTTCACTCATCAGGTCGTTACTTTCAAATCCATTTGGATTTTCAGCAGTAATAGAAATTAATCTGCGCCTATCCATTATGTTAACGGAGCCGACAATGCCTGCATAGTTTCTTAGAACATCTTTGACAAGTGCAACAGTTTCTTCAAATTGTTCTTCATTAAGTACTCTCAGGTAAAAAGCACTAAAATGTTCAGGATTAGGTGCTAGCCTGATCGTCATTTCAGACACTATACCTAAATTACTTTGTGTGAAAATCCCATCTATATATGGGCCTAATCCCCACTTATAGGATTTGTCTATAAAGTCTGATCCAGATTTATCAAATGCAGAAACAGCAGATTCGTATTGGTTTTCACAAAGTTCAGGGTGGGGAATAAATGCTTTTAAAGCTGTACATGCATAAAAGTGATCATTATGTGGAGTAATGCCATAACCTCGTTCTAGCGCATTACTGACAATGCCAGCTTCAGGCCCTGCACCTGTTACTGGAACCATATAATCCCAGTTGTGTTTAACCAAAAAGTCATAAAGCTGCTGTTGGGTTACTCCAGGACCAAGAGTAACCAGCCCAAGCTCTTTATCTGTTGCTGTTATTTTACATAACCGAGCAAGATCAAGAATGACATTTGGACGCCCCGGAGACATGTTAAAAGAACCATATCCCCAATTTTTATTAGTACCCACCGGGTATAAATTAAATTTTAAAGCATTGGCAAGTTTGAGTGCTTTTCCTATCGTTATTTCTTTGTTAATGACTATTACGCCATCAAGTTCTACTGGAGCTGAAAATGTTGTTTTGCCATAGTTTTCAGTTGCTTCTATGGAATCAATCAACACCACTTGATCTTCTAATGTAAAATTCTTTTTTAGTTCATTAATGATATGCATAAAACTCTCAAAGTCACGTAGAAGGTATCCCACTGAGTAAGATTAATACATTTTTGAACCATTTAACAAGCTTCACATTAGGGCGCTTGCATAGTTAATAGTGCGTAGATTGATAATTAGATTAGATATTGTGGCAGGTGTTTTTATTTGTCAGTCAATTGAGGTTTTTAACACATAAAAAAAAAGCCAACTTAAGTTGGCTTTTTTTATTGTAAATTTACTTACTGAATCTATTTCTGAGGCCAAGACCCAACAAGCCAAGACCTAACAAGGCTAGACCCGTAGGAGCTGGAACTGGTCTATTTTGCAAACCAATCACTATATTATCGAACTCACCCGCAACACCAGTCGTATTGATTCTTAATTTCGTAAATGCTTCTGAGAAACTAAAATCAATTGCCACATACAAGTTTGACTCTGGACTATTCTGATTACCAGAACTACCGCCGGCTTGGGCTAGCAATTGACTACCAGTAATTGTTTGTATCTCGTTATCCAATGAGTCAAAAAAAGTAAAGTCATTGTAGGTGTCGACAGAGCCCCAGTAGAAACCAAGAAATGTAATGCCCACATCACCAGCATTTGCCAAGAAAAGTGAATAATCTACTTCAACCCAAGAGGGTAAAGTTGTCTTATCTTGAGGGGTATAGCCAAAACAGGACGTGTCATCTCGCGGAGCAGCAGCAACCTGCGATACTGACCCCTGGCGAACACCAAAAGCACCAGTACTGCTACTGTTAACTGTGATACCACTACCAACACCATTTACTGCACATTCTTCAAAATTGTTAGTAGCTATATCTGTGTCATTATATTCGGTTGAGCCAACAGGAAATGGCATATTAGTGGTTGCATCAATTGTTTGAGTAGCCTTGTCGAATGTCTCAACAAAGAAACCGTTAGAACCATTTGTTAAGTTAGAAGCGTCGACATTTACACTGGTAAGCCCTGAAGAATCCGTAGCTAATTGAGCAACACCATTAAAGTTATTAGCATTACCGAAATTGATTGTTGCTGCGTTGGTATTGCCAGCCATTGCAATCAGTAGAGCTATACTAGCTGACAGAACTTTTGATTTTGTTAATAATTTTTTCATTATCATTTTCCTTATCTTGGGTGAATTTTACATCTACCAAAACTAATGCACTGATCGTGCCAAAAATTAAATTATCATTATAAACATAGTCTTATGAAATTAAGCTGAAACTGAATTTTCAAAAGTGTAAAGGAATTGGACAATATGAAGCCTCATAAAAATAATATTATACAAAGACGATTGGATTTATGAAGCGTAAATATATTTTTTTTTGCGAAATTGAATAATTATTTTGTTTTTTGACGAAATTGAATATCGATTTTTTTGTCAATATTTTGCAATATTTTTTGAAATCCTGGGGTGAGTCCAGCCATTAATAACTGTCGACTGATATAGTATGGAGCTCTTTTACCGTGGTAGTCAACGATTGGGCCCACTTGATCAAATTTTATTCCTACAAAGCGCAAACTTCTTGCTAGTCTTGGCTCCATCATCACAAAACAATGTTGTATGCCTTGATGAAAACATACAGATGCTGCCGACAAATACAAACCAACTGCAATAAATGGAAAGCATCTGAGTTCTCGTTCTGAATATACATGTTCATTAATAACACCAGTGGCAGAACCTATAAACTTATCTGTAGCACGTTTTCTAAACTGTACAGGAATAGCTAACCTAGAAATTTCACAAATTTCAGTTCTTGGGAAATCACTAGGATGGACACTTTTTTCATCGATAGAGCTGATACAGTATTTCTCAATTGGGAGTAACTGCTCTGCATTTGACGACGTTACAATCCGTACTGTTCCTGCATATACACCTGATGGAATATGTTTAATCAAGCAATGCGTTGAATGAAAATCAAAGTCGTCGACTTCCTCACCACTTGGTTTTATATCTTCAAATTTTAATTCGTCACAGTATACATTGTGACGTATTTTGAACGATTCTATTTTATCCGCATCTTTAAATGCCACTATAGCGTGCAAATATTCAGAAAAATGATGGGATATTTGAGTTGCTTGTCGACTAATAGTGTAATTCATGACTATCTTAACTAGAGCACCAAAAACGGGATGGTCGGCATATTTACTTAAATTTTTCACACTTGCAGATCCGACACTTTGATTTCATGCTCCGTTTGGGTTGCGTCAATAATGCCCAGTCTTTGAGGAATAAATTCTAAGGCAGTTTTATAACCAATTTCATACAATGTTTGTCTCTCTTGAAGTGATATATTAAAATCTACAGGTGAAAGGAACCCCGTATTTACTATGATTGTATTTTTCCAAAAATTATTATGAACATACTCTCGAGATAGGGCTGTCATAAAGGTCCGTACAAGCATCATCACATATTGACCCAAAGGTAACCAACTCTTTTTAAACTTTCGACCTGTGACCGGGTCACTCTTTAGTCTGAAACAAATAACTCTAGTTCCGTCACCAGCCCAATCTTTGAATAAGGCATCTTCCGACAAGATTGCCCCATCGACTAAAATATAATTTTTATATGATTGAAAAGTGAAGTATAACGGTATCGACATTGAGAAGCGCACAGCTTTGGATATTTTTAAGCTGGGTGAGTTTTGTTTATTAAAAATAACAGGTCCGCCGCCATTAACATCTGTTGCCAAGATATGTAAATCTTTATCAATTTGGCTGAATAATTTACCTTCTAACTGTTCATCCATCCAACTTTCAAACGCATCTCCTGAACTAAGTCCGCCATGAAAAAGAAGTGTAATAAGGCTGAAACCTCTAAATCTTTTAAAGCATGTATGCATAGCTAATTGTTTTATGTGTTCAAGTGGCATACCAACGCTATGTAACGCTGCCACGATAGATCCACCAGATATACCTACAATATGTTGAAAATCAATATCTAGCTCACATATAGCCTCTAAAATACCGATGTGTGCAGATAGTTTTGTTCCACCACCAGAAAAAATTGGAACTATCATTTTTGTCATTTCTTGGCCTTAAAATTATATTATCCAGACGAATAACTATAGTTTGTAAGGTTAAAATATGTAAATTAGCGAGAGTAGTGTTGATAAACTAATCCAAGATATTCATGAATGGCCCTTTCACTTCTATAAAGACTTGAGGCGTTAGGCAGATCAATCATAGGTTCTACCTTTTTTCGACTTAGATGTTCAACCGGTATCGGCAGTACTTTAATCCCAAGGTCTTCGAAATATTTTACTGCACGAGGTAAGTGGCTTGCAGAAGTAACCAATGAAATCATTTTACCTTGTAACAATGGACTTAATGCTTGGGCTTCTGTTTCAGTATTAGATCCGCTTGGTGTGGTAAAAACATCCTCACTATTGACCCCCATTAATTCAAAGAAAGCTCGGTTATGTTGTGCTAGTGAATATTTATTTTTGCTACCCACAATACCCGCGGCTAGATATATAGGTAAAGCGTGAGCTTTGTACATTAACGTAGCGTGAAGGTTTCTTTGTAATGAACAATTTGGCCAACGCGATACAAACGGTAATTCTTCGTCCTCAAAATGATAACAAGCCAACACAACAATTGCGTCAGTTTTCCTCCACTCTTGTGATCCCAAAAATACTACGGGGTACTTATCTTCTAGATTTTTGATTAGCAGCACGCTTGGATAGGTCATCGAGCACAAAAAAAGCCAAACAAGGGGAATAATTGAAATATAATTATATAGCCTGGGAGTTTTACTGAAATGCCCCATTATCCTGATACCTAAAAAAAGTATAGGTCCGTGAATAAGTGGGGAGCTTAAAACAGAACTAATATAAGATAATGTCACAATGCTGTCCTTGATAAATAAACTAAGAAATTTTTAAGTAATCTCTTTAGTTTTTGGTAACGACTAGCTGTAGAAAGCGCGGTACCAAGCCACAAATTTTCCAATTCCTTCAACAAGACCTGTTTTGGGTTGATATCCGGTATCATCGCTTAGGGCTGTTACATCTGCATAGGTATTTTGAACGTCTCCTGGCTGCATAGGTAACATCTCTTTTACCGCTTCTTTGCCTAATGCTTTTTCAAGGGTTTCAATAAATTCAAGAAGATTTACCGGATTGTGTGCGCCAATATTATAAATTTTCCAAGGTGCTTTGCTGGTGCTTGGATCTGGATTTTTACCATCCCAATTTTCATTTCCTATGGCTGTATTATCTAGGGATAAGATCACACCATTTACAATGTCATCAATATAAGTGAAGTCTCTTTGGTGATTACCAAAGTTAAACACTTGAATTGGTTTTTCATTTAAAATTGATTCAGTAAATTTAAATAATGCCATGTCTGGTCTGCCCCACGGTCCATATACAGTGAAAAACCTTAGTCCTGTGGTGGGTAACTGATAAAGATGGCTGTAAGTATGGGCCATTAACTCATTGGCTTTTTTAGTTGCTGCATAAAGTGACACGGGATGGTCTACGTTATCAGTAACTGAAAACGGTGTTGATTCATTTGAGCCATAAACAGAGCTTGATGAAGCATAAACAAGATGTTTCACCTTATTGTGTCTGCATCCTTCTAAAATATTCATAAATCCTATTAGATTACTATCTACATAGGCGTGCGGGTTCTCAATTGAATACCTCACTCCAGCTTGAGCCCCTAAATGGATAACTTTGTGAAAAGAAGATGAAGCAAACAATGTTTCCATCTTTTCTCTATCAGCCAAGTCCATTTTAATAAATGTAAAATTTTCTGACATTTTGTGTTCAGCAAGTGAATTTAATCGCCCTTGTTTAAGGCTGATATCATAATAATCATTTAAGTTATCAATACCCACAACGGTATCTCCACGTTCTAATAATACCTTGGCTACGTGAAAGCCGATAAATCCTGCAGCACCCGTTACTAATACTTTCATAGGTCACTCCTTTTTAAATCTCCATTAAAAATCTGCAAATATTAATGGAGTGCAGTCTAAAAATTTGTGATTATACTTATAAATCGCTCTTACAGAAGCACAAAATATCATGTTACTCAGCAAATCTTTATTTTTGTTCGTTATTAAGGTCGCAGTATTAATATATGTGCCTTCAGCAGATTGTCATTCAATTACAGATGTTGTCGCTAAAGTAAAACCTTCAGTGGTTGGTGTTGGACTATATGATGCTTTGGGTGCGCAGACTCATCAGTTGCGAGGAACTGGATTTGTTTTTGGTGATGGGACGTTAGTAGCGACTAACTATCACGTCGTATCACAAGATTTTGACCCAAAAAAAGTACAATATCATATTGTATTTTCTGGGACTGGTCGTAATCCAAAAATACACAGAGCAGAAATAATTGCTAGTGACAAAGAGCACGATTTAGCTATTCTCAAATTACCCGTTGCTTTAACACCACTTAATTTAGCGGATTATAATTACGTCGACGATGCAACAGAAGTATTATTAACAGGTTTCCCCATCGGTGCAATATTGGGCCTGTATCCTGCTACGCATAGAGGAATTATTGCTGCTACCACACCTGATGTTATTCCCACATCACATTCAAGCCAGCTGTCTATTAACATGTTAGAACGACTTGAAAAAAAGTTTATGATTTACCAGCTAGATCTCACAGCATACCCGGGTAACAGTGGCAGTCCACTATATGATGCACAAAGCGGTGACGTTGTCGGTATATTAAATAAGGTATTTGTAAAAGAGTCAAAAGAAACGGTACTGGAAAAACCCTCAGGAATTAGTTACGCTATACCTGTTAGGTATTTGATTGAGCTTGCTAAACGAAAAGGTTTACAAATTAAGTGATTGTAAATAGGTAACACTGTCACGTTTCTTTACAAAAATTTAATCGAGTTTTATTTTTTTGTTATATTTCAAATGGTTAAAAGTTGGCTTGATATTTGCTTCGTAAGGAGACGAGCTGAAAGAAATTAAATTAAGGAGTTTTTTATGAGTTTGGATAATCACAATGAGGTAGGATCTTCGGCTTCTGATAACTCAAAGATACGCAGGACATTTTTGAAGCGTGCATCGGCAGTTGCCGTCATAGCAACCATCCCCGGACGTTCTGCTTGGGCGGGTATTGCTGGTTCAATAGTGGCCTCAGGCCATGGTTCTGATTTTCAACAAGGTCAATGTACTACATTGTTATCTGCCGAGAGTTTTACCGAAGGCATGTATACTAACGATAAATTTATAGACATTTTTGGTGGTAACCCATTTAAAATGAATGGGAATGTTAAACCTATTATTAATAACAATGGTAAAACCCCAAAGTATAAAATTAAATCGATATTAGAGTGGGACTCGGTCACAGACGATGTTGGCAATAGCACCCCGAAACCTAATAGAAAGGGCATTGAGGACATAAATCTTGGGTTAATAGTTATGTATTTGAATGCTAAAAATCATAATAATTTTGGCATATTTTATCCGGTGTCAGCACAGCATGGCGGTGATGCGGCTTTTGCTAATTATTTGTACAATTCTGCACTTGCCGACCCAGCCGGTGTAGGTTTATTACTGAGCCAGACAATAATCAACTATAGCGGCTCAGTTTGTTAAATCATTGTTCAATACCATGTTAGATCAGCATTTTTTGTGAAAGATTTATTAAATAAAGGAGTGCATGTGCACTCCTTTTCCGATTCTTCGGGCTGTGTATTTTTGAACACTTACTCAGGAGAATCATTAAGTGTTGGGGTATCTCAATCTGATTTGATTACACTCGTTTCTTTAGGGCAAGATTACGACAAGGCAAATACTACTCTGGATGCCATCACCACCTTAGTTAATAAAGGTTTTTTGAAATCTCTTGATACTCAAGGTTTCAATGCCTAATAACTATTTTTTAGATCTACATCCTTTTTCATTTTCGGTTAAAACCGATTTACCCAAAGTTATCCAAAATCTTTCCACTATTTATGGAAGTCGCCTAAAAAAAGGGGATATGGATTCGATTGCAGACTATGAATTGTCAGTAGAAAAGTCTTCTGGTTTGCGGTCTTTTATTCGCCCTCAAGCGCGTTTTTTTTGCGACCAACAAGAACCCTTCAAACCCTTAAGTTTTCAAAAGGCCTATGCGTTTTTAGAGTGGGGCATGAACTGGACGGTTGCTGGCAATGAAGTACAACACGTTATCATTCACTCTGCTGTGTTGGCCAAAGGCAATAAAGCGATTTTATTTCCTGCCCCCCCTGGGTCGGGTAAAAGCACACTGACTGCCTATTTAGCCCATAACGGCTGGCGCCTATTATCTGATGAAATGGCGCTCATTGTTCCCAATACTAAAACAGTGGTGCCATTTGTCAGGCCCATTTGTTTGAAAAACCAATCAATCGATATCGCTAAAAATTTATTTCCTGATGGACAATTTTCTGATATTGCCAAAGATACCCATAAAGGTGACGTGATCCATCTTTCACCACCAGAATCAAGTTGGGAAA
>CAZMDX010000306.1:0-15546 GCA_964564805.1 uncultured Pseudoalteromonas sp.
TTAAAACCATAACCGGCAAACTTTTCTACCAGGTCAAAAATCTTGATTGCAAGAGTGGGATCAATTCCATTATCTTTAGCGCCCGCTTCGAACGACCCTCGCTGTTTCGCCATTTCGTCTAGGTTTTTCTTACCCATAGCGCGGCGTAATAAATCTGCACCACCCAAGCTATATCCCGACATGACCTGAGCAATCTGCATAACTTGCTCTTGATAAAGGATGATGCCATAAGTCGGCTGTAATATTTCTTTCAAACATTCATGTTGATATTCGGCGTCAGGGTAAGAGACAACTTCACGACCATGTTTTCGATCGATAAAGTTTTCTACCATGCCTGATTGAAGTGGCCCGGGCCTGAACAAGGCCACAAGTGCAATAATATCTTCAAACGAATCAGGTTTAAGACGTTTAATCAACTCTTTCATACCACGGGATTCAAGTTGGAATACCGCTGTGGTCTCTGCATTTTGCAGCGCCCTAAAACATTTTGCATCAACCAGAGGGATAGCGCTGATATCAATATCAATGCCTTTACCCTCTTTTATCATATCGGTCGCCCACTGAATAATGGTCAGTGTGCGTAACCCCAAGAAATCAAATTTAACTAGCCCTGCGGTCTCAACATCGTTTTTGTCAAACTGAGTAACCGGGTTTTTGCCTTCATCATCACAATAAAGTGGGGCAAAATCAGTGATCAGTGTAGGAGCAATGACCACCCCACCAGCATGTTTACCCGCGTTACGAGTACAGCCTTCTAAAATACGACACATGTCAATCAGTTCTTTGACATCTTCATCTTGATGATATAACTCGGGTAGCCGAGGTTCTTCAAGAAAGGCTTTTTCTAGTGTCATGCCAGGAGTGGGAGGAATAAGTTTGGAAATACGATCAACGAAACCATAGGGATGACCTAATACTCGACCCACATCTCGCACCACAGCCTTTGCCGCCATAGTACCAAAAGTGATGATCTGAGATACAGCATCACGTCCATACATTTCTGCAACGTGATCAATCACTTCATCACGTCTGTCCATGCAAAAATCGACATCGAAATCTGGCATGGATACACGTTCGGGATTCAAAAATCGTTCGAATAACAAATCGTATTCAAGTGGATCAAGATCCGTAATATCTAATGCATAAGCCACTAATGACCCAGCGCCTGACCCTCGCCCAGGGCCTACAGGGATATTATTATCCTTACTCCACTGGATAAACTCCATGACGATCAAAAAATAGCCAGGGAATCCCATTTGATTGATGACCACCAGCTCAATGTCCAAGCGTTCATCATAATCAGGTCGCTTTTCTAAGCGTACTTGCTCATCAGGGAATAAAAACGCTAGACGTCTTTCCAGTCCTTCCTTAGATACCTTGACCAAAAAGTCTTTGATATCCATACCTTGCGTAGGAAAGTCAGGTAAAAAATAGGTGCCAAGCTGGACGGTAACATTACAGCGTTTAGCAATTTCCACAGTATTTTGAATGGCTTCCGGGATGTCAGAAAATAACGCCAGCATTTCCTCAGCCGTTCGTAAATATTGCTGATCGCTATATTCTTTGGGCCTGCGTGGGTCGTTTAATGTATAACCGTCGTGAATGGCAACACGAATTTCATGAGCATCAAAGTTTTCTCTATCAACAAAACAAACTTCATTTGTAGCGACAACGGGTAAGTCAAACTGTTGTGCCCAATCTACCGCTTGATGAATATAGTCTTCTTCTCCAGCCCTACCTGTTCGAGTTAATTCAAGATAAAAACGGTTTGGAAAATTTTGCATGTAAAATTGGGTAGCCTGATTGGCTACATCAGTGCTGCCCTTCGCTAACAACATACCCAGATCGCCGGCTTTACCACCGGATAATACGATCACACCCTGGCTATACTCGACTAACCAAGCCTTATCTATCACAGCTCTGTCTTTAACACTGCCGCGTAAGTATGCTTTAGATATCAACAGTGTAATGTTTTTGTAACCTTTGTTATCAATTGCCAACAAAGTAAGGCGAAACAAATCCCCATCTAACTCGTCGCTTTGTACCCAAAAATCAACACCAATGATAGGCTTGATCCCATTATCATGGGCTTGACCATAAAATTTAACCAGACCACACATGTTCATTTGATCTGTGATTGCCACAGCAGGCATGCCTAGTTTTTTGACATGGGCGATAAGGGGTTTAACCTTATTGAGTCCATCCAACATAGAATAATCGCTATGCACCCGTAAGTGGACGAAGTTGACTGATGTGTCGTGTAATTGTTCTGTCATTTAAGAGCCTGCTAACTGGCCGTCACGCATCGCAAGAGACTGCTGCACCGGCTTAAAACTCATTCGATATTGTGGAAGTGGTCCAAGCTCAGCGAGCTTAGCCAGATGAAATGGTGTAGGGTAACCTTTATGTTTAGCGAAGCCATATTCTGGGTATTGTTGGTCCATGATTAACATTTCTTTGTCACGCGTCACTTTCGCAATAATAGAAGCCGCAGATATTTCAGCAATTAAACCATCACCTTTGACTACCGCTTCGCTTGAATAAGCCCACTGGGGACAACGATTACCATCAACCATCACGTGAGTTGGTTGAATTGACAATGCCTGCACCGCTCTGGTCATAGCTAACATCGTGGCTTGTAAAATATTTAACTCATCTATTTCTTGCGGGCTAGCACGCCCAATCGACCACGCTAGAGCATATTGTTTTATCTGTGTAGCTAAAACCTCTCGTTTTTTTTCAGATAATTTTTTTGAGTCAGCCAAACCAATGATTTTATGACGCGGATCAAGAATAACTGCCGCGGTTACTACATCACCAACTAAGGGCCCCCTGCCTACTTCATCAACACCGGCAATAAACGGGTTCATGCTTTTATCCCGCTCATGGCTGTTATCCCGCTCATGGCTGTTAACCTGCTCATGGCTGTTGCTCAATCAAGTTAGATACAGCTAACGCTGCTTGTGCATCAGCATCTTTTTTAAGTGATTCGTGCAGAGTTTGAAATTTTGAAATAAGGACTTGTTGTTGTTCATCTTCTTGTGTGGTCAACATAGGTAATAGTAATTCGCTGATATTCTGCGGAGTCACGTCGTCTTGTAACAGCTCCGGAATTAATTTTTCATTTGCCAAGACATTGGGTAAAGCAAAATATTTGGCCTTGTATAACCATTTCATCATTTGATAAGTTAAACCACTGAGTTTATAAGCCGTAACCATATTTTTTTTACACAACATCGCTTCTAGGGTCGCGGTGCCAGATGCTAATAATACCGCATCAGACGCGATCATCACGTTTCTTGCATGACCGATGACAACCTGAATAGATAAGTCAGGTTTATGTGTCTGAATATATTCATCAACTTGGACTTTACGCTGACGATTGACTACGGGAATTAACACTTTTAACTCAGGTATATCTGACTTCAATAGTAAACAAGATTGTATAAACACATCAAGTAATGTATCTACCTCACGTTTTCTACTGCCGGGTAACACAGCTAAAACAATAGAATCGTCTTTAAGTAGCAATGATTGACGGGCTATTTTTTTATCTGGCTTGATAGCAATGTCATCAGCCATAGTATGGCCAACAAACTCACAAGGAATTTGATGATTGTCGTAAACCTGTTTTTCAAATGGAAAGATACTTAATACCAGGTGGGTGGCCTTAGCAATCTTAAAAATACGCTTTTCACGCCAGGCCCATACTGTAGGGCTGACATACTGTACTGTTTTAATCCCCTGCTTTTTGAGTTTTAATTCTAGCCCTAAATTAAAATCGGGCGCATCAACCCCAATAAATACGTCAGGAGGATTCGCGAGAAAGTGTTGCAACATAGACTTGCGAACAAACGACAGCCTGCGGATCCGCGATAAGACTTCGACCAATCCCATTACTGATAACTCTTCCATATCGAACAAGCTCTGGCAACCTTGGGCCTGCATTTTTGGCCCAGCAATACCCTCAAAGGTAGCATTTGGATAGTGTTTTTTGAGTTGTTTGATAAGCCCTGCAGCAAGAATATCGCCTGACGCTTCGCCGGCAACGATCCCTACTTTGAGTGTTTTTTCGCTCATGATTTAGCGAACAATGCCTCGAGAAGAGCGGCTAACAAAATCAGCCATAAGTTCAACCTCTGTGGTATCACCTGATAACGCCCTCAGTTTTTCAACTGCTTCGGTAGCTCTGTAATTATTACGGTACAAAATTTTATAACCGCGCTTGATTTGTGTAATCGTTTCACTAGAAAAACCACGACGTTTTAATCCTTCAGAGTTGATCCCCCGGGGCTCGCCATTATTACCGACCATAATAAAAGGTGGTACATCAGCTAATATGATGGCTCCGCCGCCAATAAAACTATGGTCGGCAATATGACAAAATTGGTGAGCAGCGCTCAAGCCTCCCATAATAACCCAATTGCCAATATGTACATGGCCTGCCAATGTCGCACCTGTGGCAAATATACTATTATCACCAATGACACAATCATGGGCAACATGCACAAAACACATTAATAAGTTATTAGAACCTATTCTGGTGACACTTTTATCTTGAACGGTGCCTCGGTGAATGGTCACCGACTCACGTATTATATTGTTATCACCTATGATCAGTTCGGTCGGTTCGCCAGCGTACTTTTTATCCTGACAATCTTCGCCAACAGAGGCAAACTGATATATGTGATTACCTTTTCCTATGGTGGTTTTGCCTTTCACAACCACATGAGATTCAAGCACAGTGTTATCGTCTATGCTGACATTTGCATCAACCAGGCAAAAAGCACCAATTGAGACATTTTCACCCAATTTGACAGAGGGATGGATAATGGCAGTAGAGTGTATCACTTGTTACATTCTCCTCATGGCACACATAAACTCAGCTTCACATGCAGCTTTTCCGTCAACGCTAGCCACGCCATGAAATTTCCAAATTCCGCGACGTTCTTTAATTAATGTAACTTCCATATCCATACGATCGCCAGGAACAACAGGCATTTTAAAGCGTGCTTTGTCCACACCCGCATATAAATATAGGTCATCAGTGTTACCTGACGTTTTAAAACCCAACACACCAGCAACCTGTGCTAATGCTTCGAGTATCATAACGCCTGGGAAAATAGGTTTACCCGGAAAATGCCCTGTAAAACAGGGTTCATTAAAGGTGATATTTTTATAAGCAGATATCGACTCATTCAGAGTGTAATCTGTCACTCTATCTACTAACAAGAACGGATAACGATGGGGAAGCAGCTCCATGATATCTTCTATTTCAAGAGTGTTGACATTTTTAGACAAAAGGTGTTCTCCTAAACTAACCAGTCGGTAGCTAAATCACTACTGCTGCTGGCTTTTCTCCAATGCTTTAACACGTTGATTAAGACCAGTGATATTTCTTAATGCCACCATGTTTTTACGCCATTCTCTATTGGCGGAAGCAGGTATACCAGACGAATAAACGCCGGGTTCTGAAATACTTTTAGTGACCATACTCATACCAGTAAAAATTACATTGTCACAAATAGAAATGTGACCATTAATACCGACTAAACCTGCCATGCTACAATTTTTACCAATGACAGTACTACCTGCGATCACAGAACAAGCTGCCATGGCAGTATTTTCACCAATTTCAACGTTATGAGCAATTTGACATTGATTATCGATGATCACGCCGTCAGCCAAGATAGTATTGTCTAACGCGCCTCTATCTATTGTAGTACTGGCACCAATTTCTACTCTGTTGCCTATGACAACACTGCCGAGCTGAGGTATTTTGAGCCACTGACCATCGTCATTAGCGTAACCAAATCCATCGCTGCCGATAACTGTGTTAGCTTGCACCAAACAATCTGAGCCCATTATGACGTTATGATAAATAGTCACATTAGCCCACAGTCTGGTATTTGCACCTAGCTGGGCACATTTGCCAACGAAGCAACCCGGACCAATGACAACATTGTCTCCAAGCTTTGCTCCAGCTTCGATAACCGCATTTGCTCCAATTTTGACGTTCATACCTAGGTCAACATCTTCGCCAATCACTGCGTGAGATGATATCTCGTGCGCAGGTTGGGGGGTAGTGTCGAGTAGTTGTGCCGCCTTGGCAAACCCTACATAAGGGTTAATCATAACAAGGGCGGAACAACTGCAATGGGATAATTCGTCTGGATGCAAAATAACTGCTTGCGCTTTCGTATCCTGAAGTTGACCACGATACCTGTTATTCGACAAAAATGAGATCTGACCTTTGTCAGCTTTCACTAAAGTAGATAAACCACTAATGATTGTATCTTGAGTGTCAGCTCCAGATAGATGCAACTGGGCACCTATCTTGTGAGCTAATTGAAAAAGACTAATTGCGTGACTCAAAGTGCCTCCGTTCGAACCACTAAAGCGGTTTAGTTGGTTTTGCCAACTTGGTCTAGTACTAATTTAGAAATGTCATTATCTGGATTAATAAAAGCCACAGAATTAGCATTCAATATTACATCATATTTTTCTTTCGCCGCGACTGCATCAATGCCTTCCTTAATTAAGCCCAGCAATTTATTTTGTTCTTCTTGCAAACGTTTTTGGATTTCTTGCTGTAAGGGTTGTGCTTTAGCTGTGTATTCTTCACGTAAAGAAATAATCTGTCCTTCAAGCTCAGTTTTTTGCTTTGCACTCATAGTGGCAGCATCACGCTGATTTTTTTCAAGATAATATTTAATATCTTTTTCTAGGCGACTGACTTCTTCAGTCTTGTCTTTAAATTCTGCCGCGATAGATGCTTGAATGCTTGCTGCTTGTGGCATAGCTTGAAAAATACCTTGTACATTCACTGCACCAATTTTTTGTTCCGCAAGCACAGCTGAACTAGTCATAGCCGAGGCTAGTAATGCACCTGCAATTAAACTTTTAGTAAACTTTTTCAAAAATAACTCCTACGTATTGTTATGTGGTCGATTTGCCAGCCAGAAATTAAAATGTTTGGCCAATATTAAAGGTGAAGAATTTAGAATCATCACCCTCTCTTTCTTGTATTACTTTCGAGAAACTAAACACCATTGGCCCCATTGGTGATAACCATTGTACAGAAAGTCCGCCCGATGCTCTATAGAGTGTTGGATCACTATAATCAATTAATCCATCATCGTTGAATGAATTAATCTCTAACGTTTTATAGCGGTCGTAATCAAACTCTGTATCCCACACATTACCCACGTCAACAAAGAAGCTAGTACGAACAGAGTTGTCAAAATCAACATCTACAAAAGGGGTGGGCACAATTAATTCAATTCCGCCTAATACCATAGCATTACCACCCAATGAACGACCGGAAAGCGAAATGGTATCATTTGAATCATCACCTAAAATCACTTTACCGTTGGGGTCAGTAGCAACTGTTGATGGTGTTGTCTGTAATCCTCTAGGCCCTACTGTATTATTCTCAAAGCCTCTAAGTGAGTCTGCACCACCAGCCGTAAAATGTTGTGTGAAAGGTAATACTTGGTCAATACCACCTACATCACCATAACCATTACCATAACCCATTTTCAGGCGCGCTAAGAAAGACCAGCGCTGATTTCGTGACAATGGGAAGTACCATTTTCCATCTATCTCCGTCTTAAAGTAATTCACGTCTGAGTTTGGCGTGGTGATAGCGAACGATGCGCGTTGTGAAGATCCTGCGGTAGGGAATACACCGCGGTTAAGTGTACTGCGTGACCAAGCGATCGAAGCTAAAAAGCTATCATAATTAATCGCTGCATCTGGATTATTTGGATCAACAAATTGATTATTAAAACGTGTGGTTTGTACAAAAGGTTGATTCTGAAATAACTCAACGGTGCTGTAAGTGAGTCCAAAGTTGATTCGGTTAAATTGGTCGATAGGGTAACCAATATTACTGCCTACAGAAAATTGTTTACTGTTATATTGGATCAGATTAGCAGAGCTACCGTCAAATTCACTATAAGACACAGAGCCACCTAAACTGATGCCGTCTATGGTGAAGTACGGGTCTGTATAGGATAACTGCACACTCTTTTGATAAGAAACTGTACTGATATTGAAAGCAATACGTTTACCTGTTCCTAAAAAGTTATCTTGCTGAATTCCAGCATTTAAACTCAACTTAGTTCGATCGCCATAACCGATACCAGCGTTAAAAGCGCCAGACGGCTGTTCTTTAACCGTAAAATTAACATCGACTTTATCTTCTTCACCGGGTAACCGGACAGTTTCAAAGTCTACATTTTCCATATAAGTTAGTCGGGACAAACTATTTTTCGATGACTCTAACGAAGCATTTGATAACCAAGAACCTTCCATTTGAGACACTGATTGACGAAGTACTTCATCGGCAGTTCCATTATTACCTGCAAAATTAATGCGTCGCACATAAATACGTTTACCAGGGTCAACAGACAAGACTAATTTTACCGTTTTGTCTTCCTCGTTGATATCTGGAATGGTGGTGACAGTAGGATAAGCATAACCATATCGACCTAAGTATTTACTGATAAATTCTTCGGTATAAGTGACTTCGGCTTGGTTATACAACTCACCAGAGGTTAATGGAAGTACAAGCTTGATATAATCTTCATAGCCCAACAAATCACCGATTAGCTCTACTTCAGAAATAGTATATTGTTCTCCCTCTTCTACGTTTAAAGTCACGTAGATACCTGTTTTATCAGGTGTCATAGATACTTGGGTGGAATCAATATTAAAACGCAAATAACCACGGTCTTTATAATGACTAGTAATCGTTTCCATATCGCCAGTCAACGTTTGTTTCTGATAACGGGTTTCTGATAAAAAGTCCCACCAAGGTGTATCAAACTTTAATTCAACTAGATCTAACAACTCTGGATCGTTGAAGGTGTCATTACCTACAATGTTAATTTGTTGGATTTTTGCTGAATCACCTTCCTCGAATAATAATTTTAAATCGACTCGATTCCTCGGAAGAGGTGTAATGATTGCAGTCACGTCGGCGTTATACTTGCCTATGCTGTAAAAGAAATCTTTTAAACCATTTTCAATCGAGGTCAGCACTGTCTTGTCTAGAGGCTCGCCTACTAAAATGTTGGCGTCATTTAGACTTCCTTGCAGTTGCTCGTCTTTAATATCATCATTGTCTTCGAACACAATATTGCTGATAGTTGGTCTCTCAGCAACTTTAACAAGTAACGTATTCCCATCACGGAAAATTTGAATTTTTTCAAAATGGGTTGAGGAATACATAGACCTGATAAGCTGTGAAATCCTAAAACTATTCATCTCATCGCCAACGGTAACAGGCAGATAAGTCAACGCTGCACCCAACGCAACACGCTGCAAACCTTCAATTCTGATATCTTGAACGATAAATTCACTATTCGGGGCTGCTTTTGCGAAGCTAGCAATGGATAGCATTAATCCGGCAACAACTAACTGTTTAAACTTCATTTATTAATATTCTTCCTAAATGCACAATATTTGTGTTGTGCATGGTCACATCGTTCGATAAAAATTATAAACGCGCAATATCATTTACTATCGCGATGCTCATTAGCAGCAGTAGCAAAACGCCACCGATTTTAAAACCTACTTCTTGTACTGACTCTGGAACAGGCCGGCCACTAACAAGTTCTATAAAGTAATAGAGTAAGTGTCCACCATCAAGCACCGGCAAAGGTAAAAGGTTAATTATGCCCAAATTAACGCTAATCAACGCTAAAAAGCCTAAAAAATATACTAATCCTAAACTAGCACTCATACCTGCACCTTGAGCAATCGCAATCGGACCACTCAAATTTTTAACTGACACGTCACCCGTCACTAACTTACCTAGCATTTCAACACTGAGCGTCATCATACGCCATGTTTTATCCATTGCTTTAGTCAGTGCTTTACCTACACCATATTGATGAACAAACACCACACCCTCAGGCCAAGGCTCCAAGGTTGGAGTAAAACCCATATATCCCTTTGTATTTTGTTCATCAGTCTTACTGCCAATAGTGCCACTTAAATTTACAACTTGTCCGTTTCTAAGCACATCAACTAAAACAAATTGCTCGGGTCTTGTAGAAACATAACCCACTATTTGTTCCCAATTTTGCATACTAGTTCCATCTAAACTTAAAATTTCGTCATTTTCCTTAAATCCAATACGCTGTGCTGCAGAATCATCTTCTATGTATCCCAGTACATTAAGTACTTGTGGACGATATGGTGTGAGGCCTAAACTAGCAAAAACTGATGTTTTATCTGGGTCAAATTCCCACTGACTTATATTGATTGTGGCTGACTTTTCATATGAATTATTTTCGTCAGTCCATTTCACCAACATCTCATCATGCCCAATAAACGACATTAACTCATAAGCAACATCTTCCCAGTCGACCACTTTTCGGGAGCCTACTTGAGTGAATGTTGCATTGTGAGGAATATTAATTTGGCTGAAAATACTCTCTGGTTCAATACTACCCACAACAGGCTTAACTGTTTGTAAGCCAACTAGGTACATAATGAACAATGCAAAGATAGCAAATAGAAAATTTACAGCTGGTCCCGCCGCAATAATAGCGATACGTTTGAGCACATGTTGACGATTAAAAGCATAGGGTAAATCTTCTTCAGCTACATCGCCTACTCTCTCGTCGAGCATCTTTACGTAGCCGCCCAGTGGTATAGCCGCTATAACAAATTCTGTGCCTAACTTATCTGTCCTGCGCCAAAGTGCTTTACCAAAACCAATAGAAAACTTTTCTACCTTGACCCCACATCTGCGAGCAATCCAAAAGTGCCCCCATTCATGCACGGCAACTAGAATGCCTAAAGCGACGATAAAAGAACCAACATTAATAATAAAACTCAAGAATTAACCCTCTGCGCAATGTGACCTAGCTTTTCAATAATATTAATACTAAGTCTACGAGCAGACTTGTCACTTTCAAGCACCGCTTCAATAGTGTTTAGGTTATGCGAAGATGTTTGCTGTAAGCATTCTTCATTCACTCGCGCGATTTGCATAAAACCAATTTTTCCCTGTAAAAAAGCGGCCACAGCCACTTCATTTGCTGCGTTAAGTGTTGTGGTAGCGTATTGCCCGGCAGAACTTGCTTGTATGGCTAGTGCAAGATTGGGATAACGCTCTGTTTCTGGTTCAGTAAAAGTAAAATTTGCTAATTGATTAAAATCTAAAGGAGAAACACCGGATTCGATCCTTTCAGGAAAAGCCAATGCATGGGCGATAGGTGTCCGCATATCTGGGTTGCCCATTTGGGCCAACACAGTACCATCTATGTACTGTACCATGGAGTGTATAATACTTTGTGGATGTAACACGATTTGAATATCAGATGCTTCAAGCCCAAATAACCACCTAGCTTCTATAAACTCTAAGCCTTTGTTCATCATAGTAGCCGAATCAACTGAAATCTTGCGACCCATGTCCCAGTTGGGATGAGCACATGCTTGGTCTGGCGTCACATGATGTAATTCATTTAAAGGCGTAGTTAAAAATGGACCACCGGATCCTGTTAAAAGTATCTTACTGATCCCTGAAGAACATAAATCACCGTACGTAAAGTCAGTAGGCAAACATTGAAAAATAGCGTTATGTTCACTATCAATAGGTAGAATTTGAGCATGGTATTGATTGGCAGTTTGAATAAATAAGTCACCGGACATAACTAGTGATTCTTTATTAGCTAATAATACTTTCTTACCTGCCTTTACCGCAGCTAATGTAGGCATCAATCCAGCTGCACCGACAATGGCAGCCATCACCACGTCTACTTCTGAAGCGCTAGCTACTTGCGCAAGCGCCTCATGACCCGCTAAGACTTCGCATGTTAATTGCCCATCCGAAAATAGTTTTTTAGCTTGTTTAAATTGCTTTGGATCCGCAATTACCACATATTCAGGTGAACATAACTGCGCCATCTGCAACAACACTTCAACATTGTTGTTTGCCGTCAACGCATACACGCTGAATAACTCTGGGTGTTTGAGTAAAACATCAAGGGTACTTTTACCTATTGACCCCGTTGCACCCAAAATACTAACTTTTTGCATCAGGCCATCCACATGATGTAACAAAATGCAAAAACAGGAAAGGCAGCCGTCAAGCTATCAATTCTATCCATTACGCCGCCATGTCCAGGCAATAACTTTCCACTGTCTTTTATGCCAGCACAGCGTTTAAACATACTTTCGTTTAAATCACCTAATGCAGACACTCCAACAGTCAATGCACCCACCATTATATGTAACCATATGCGAGAAGGGTCAACTTGATAATGCAATGCAGCAAAAGCAATAATGGCAGAAGATGCAAAAACTCCGCCCATGAGGCCTTCTAAAGTTTTGCCGGGCGAAACCTCGGGGCGTAATTTGTGTTTACCAAATTTCACTCCGACAAAAAAAGCACCGATATCTGCAGCCCAAACAATGCCCAACACATAAAAAATGAGAGATGCACCGTAGTAAGGATCAACGTCATATAAATTTGTGCGCAACGAAACAACAGCAACCCAGGTAGGTATCAGCGTTAAAATCCCAAAGATCCCTCGGAGGATTTTACTGTTGTACCACACAGAACTGAATTTAGGATAGGCAATAATCATAGCCAGCGACACTACCCACCAGATAGCAGCCACGGTGAGTATGTAAGTATAAAAATTATTTAATTGTCCTTGATACCAAATCAAATCACTAGGTAACAAGATTGAAAGCGTCAGACACATCGCAACAACCAGCGCTGCATACGCACTTTTTGTAAAAGTACGTGTTATACCCGACATACTTGACCATTCCCAAGCACCTAAACCCATAACTAAGGCAATCATGATCTGAAAGCTAAATAGCGGTAAATATAAAATGGCAAACAATGCCAAGGGAGCAAGAATAAGCGCAGTGATAATCCGTTGTTTTAACACATTCGCCTCATAAATTTATTATTTTTGGTTTGCCACATATTAAGTTACCTGCTCTGAAATTTTGCCAAAACGCCGCTGACGTTCAGTAAACGCCAGCACTGCAGCTTGAAAAGCAGCTTCGTTAAAATCAGGCCAAAAATCTTCTGAAAAATATAGTTCCGCATAGGCAATCTGCCACAACAAAAAATTACTGATCCTTTGTTCTCCACCAGTGCGGATCAATAAATCCACTACCGGTAAATTTGCAGTGCTGGTAAAGCGTGTAAATGTTGCTTCATCGATATCTGCGATATCAATTTTTCCAGCTTGAACTTGTTTAATTAGTTCTTTAGTGGCATTGACTATGTCCCAGCGACCGCCATAGTTGCCAGCAATATTTAACACTAAACTGTCATTATTTTCAGTCAGATTTTCGGCTTCATTAATTTTTTTTATTAATTTACTGTCAAACCGACTAGTATCACCGATGATTTTGAGCCTGACATTATTCTTATGCAACTTTTTGACTTCACTGCCAAGTACCATTTTAAAAAGTTCCATCAACACCCCAATCTCTTCAGTTGGGCGCTTCCAGTTTTCACTGCTAAAAGCGAAAAGCGTAAGGACTTTTATACCGTTTTTCAGAGCATAAGAAACAGAGGCTCTCACCGCTTTAACACCAGATTTATGGCCAAAAGTACGGATCTTGCCCTTTTTCTTAGCCCAGCGACCGTTTCCATCCATAATGATAGCGACGTGCTGTGGCATAATTTTTTCGGTTAATTGTTCAGATGAATTCATTTATCAGCTACAACTCAATCACACTTCCATTAAGTCTTTTTCTTTCGCCACCAAAATTTCGTCCACTTCTTTAACAAAATTATCGGTTAATTTTTGCACATCATCCTCACCGCGACGACTATCATCTTCACTGATTTCTTTTTCTTTCAATAACTCTTTTATATCGCTATTGGCATCACGACGAATATTGCGAATAGCGACTTTGCCTTGCTCAGCTTCAGCTCGCACTACACGGATAAGATCTTTACGACGCTCTTCGGTCAATGCAGGCATAGGAATACGCATAACAGAGCCGGCACTCATTGGATTAAGCCCCAAATCCGACTGCATAATGGCTTTCTCGACCGCTTTTGCAGAACTTTTATCAAATACAGTTAAAGCTAACGTCCGCGAGTCTTCAGCAATAATATTCGCTAACTGTTTAAGCGGTGTATCTGTGCCGTAATAAGGCACCATAATGCTATCTAACAAACTAGGATGTGCTCGGCCGGTACGAATTTTTGATAATTGGCCTTTTAAAACACTGATACTTTTTTCCATACGCTGGCGCGCGTCATCATTAATTTCGTCAATCACGTTAGTTTTCCTATATCTACATTATTTATTTTATTTCTTTGGTATGGCAGATCAACGTACCTACATCTTCACCCATTACAACTGCTCTCATACACCCAGGCTTATTCATATTAAATACACGAATGGGCACATTATGATCGCGTGCAAGCGTGAATGCTGCCAAATCCATTACCTTTAATTCTTTGTCTAAGACTTCATCATAAGACAATACTTTGTATAGCTTAGCTTCTGGATTTTTAGATGGGTCGTCATCGTATACACCGTCTACCTTAGTGCCTTTGAGAACCGCATCCGCTTCAATTTCAATGCCGCGCAAACAAGCGGCAGAATCGGTGGTAAAAAATGGATTCCCCGTACCAGCAGAAAAAATTACTACGCGACCAGATTTAAGTAAACTGATAGCTTCTGCCCAGTTGTAATTATCACACACACCATTTAAAGGAATTGCAGACATCAAACGGGCATTAACAAAAGCGCGGTGCAATGCATCTCGCATAGCAAGACCATTCATAACGGTAGCCAACATTCCCATATGGTCTCCGACTACACGGTTCATACCAGCTTTTGCTAAACCTTCCCCTCGAAAAAGGTTACCGCCGCCTATTACTAAACCTACTTCAACGCCTAACTCAACTATTTCTTTTATTTCTTGAGCCATTCGTTCTAACACTTTAGGATCAATGCCAAAGCCCTCATCCCCCATCAGTGCTTCACCACTTAATTTTAATAATATTCTTCGATAAGCGGACTTAGGTGCGATACTCATACATTGATATTCCCTAAAGGTAATAAAAGGCGGCGTTGTCAAGGCCTTGTAACTCTATTCTACATATATCCATGTTGTATCAAACTATCGGATCCAAAACAACATAGGTATACATAAAAAAGCACCTCAATTAGAGGTGCCAGTATTATACCCAATCAACTCTAAAATGCATGTTTCAGCGTAAATTAAAATTGATTTGTATTAATGTCTAAGACAATTTATTTTTTAACAGCTGCCATTTGTGCGGCAACTTCAGCTGCAAAGTCTTCTTCTTTTTTCTCAATCCCTTCACCGACTTCAAAACGCACGAAGTTAATAACATCAGCACCTTTTGACTTAAGTAAATCAGCAACTAATATTGATGGATCTTTAATGAAAGGCTGACCCGTCAAACTAATTTCGCCAGTGAATTTTTTCATTCGACCAGAAACCATTTTCTCTGCAATTTCAGGTGGTTTTCCAGATTGAAGAGCGATATCAAGCTGAATTTCTTTTTCTTTAGCA
>CAZMDX010000307.1:0-7371 GCA_964564805.1 uncultured Pseudoalteromonas sp.
CTTATCTACCATGATATTGATAGTATTTTTTAATTCAAGAATTTCACCCTTAGCATCAACAGTGATTTTTTGACCTAAATCACCGTTGGCAACGGCTGTAGCGACTGTGGCAATGTTACGTACTTGGTTAGTCAAATTATCTGCCATGCCGTTTACATTATTGGTTAAGTCCTGCCATACACCGGCTACGTCTTGTACCTCAGCTTTACCACCTAAGATCCCTTCAGTTCCGACTTGCTGTGCTACTCGGGTCACTTCTGATGAGAACTGAGTCAGCTTTTCTACCATAGTATTGATCGTGTCTTTTAGTTCAGCGACTTCTCCTTTGGCTTCCACAGTGATCCGTTGTGATAAATCACCCTCTGCCACCGCTTTAGCAACGGTGGCGATGTTACGTACTTGACTAGTCAAATTATCAGCCATACCATTGACGTTGTTAGTCAGGTCTTGCCATGTGCCGCCTACCCCAACAACATTTGCTTTACCACCTAATACCCCTTCTGTACCTACTTCTCTGGCAACACGTGTGACCTCAGAGGAGAACTGGGTCAATTTTTCGACCATAGTGTTAATCGTACTTTTAAGCTCTAAGACTTCGCCTTTAGCTTCTACTGTAATACTTTGTGACAAGTCACCATTGGCCACGGCTGTTGCTACTGTGGCGATATTACGTACTTGGTTGGTCAAATTGTCCGCCATACCATTTACGTTGTTAGTCAATTCTTGCCAAACGCCCGCCACATTTTCTACATTAGCTTTTCCTCCTAATACGCCATCAGTACCTACTTCTTGTGCCACTCTTGTGACTTCACTAGAGAATTGCTTAAGTTTTTCTACCATGTCGTTTAAAGTGTTTTTTAACTCTAGGACTTCTCCTTTTACCTCAACGGTAATTTTTTGGCTTAAATCTCCGTTTGCTACCGCCGTAGCGACTGTAGCAATATTACGAACTTGCCCGGTTAAATTATCAGCCATACCATTCACATTGTTCGTTAAATCTTGCCATACACCGGCTACATCAGGAACTTGAGCTTGTCCACCCAACTGCCCATCTGTTCCTACCTCACGAGCAACTCGGGTTACCTCAGACGAAAACTGGGTCAATCTATCGACCATAGTATTAATGGTGTCTTTTAATTCGAGGACTTCACCTTGGGCATCTACGGTGATTTTTTGTGAAAGGTCACCGTTTGCTACCGCAGTCGCCACTGTTGCTATATTTCGTACTTGCCCGGTTAAATTATCTGCCATGCCGTTAACGTTGTTCGTCAAATCCTGCCATACACCGGCGACACCTCTAACCTCGGCTTTTCCACCTAACTTTCCTTCAGTACCGACTTCTCGAGCAACTCGGGTTACTTCAGACGAAAACTGGGTCAGACTATCTACCATGGTATTGATGGTTGTCTTTAGTTCTGATACTTCACCTTTAGCATCTACCGTGACTTTTTGGCTTAAATCCCCGTAAGCAACAGCGGTGGCCACTGTTGCAATATTTCGCACTTGGCTTGTTAAATTATCAGCCATATTATTTACATTATTGGTCAAGTCTTGCCATACACCTGCTACATCAGGCACTTTAGCCTTACCACCTAATTGCCCATCTGTGCCTACCTCACGAGCAACACGTGTCACTTCAGACGAAAACTGGGTCAATCTGTCAACCATAGTATTGATGGTGTCTTTCAACTCTAACATTTCACCTTGAGCGTCAACGGTTATTTTTCTACTCAGGTCGCCATTTGCTACCGCTGTTGCCACAGTAGCGATGTTGCGTACTTGAGAGGTGAGGTTGTAAGCCATGCCGTTGACATTATTGGTCAGTTCTTGCCATACGCCAGAAACGTCTCGCACATCAGCACTTCCACCTAACTTACCAGCAGTGCCTACATCACGCGCTACTCGTGTGACTTCAGACGAAAACTGGGTGAGTCTTTCTACCATGGTATTCAGGGTTTCTTTGAGTTGCAGTACTTCACCTTTGGCTTCCACTGTAATACGTTGTGATAAGTCGCCGTTGGCGACTGCTGTGGCAACGGTCGCGATATTACGAACCTGGCCAGTCAAATTATCGGCCATACCATTGACACTATTAGTTAGCTCTAACCACACACCTGAAACACCTTTAATTCTAGCCTGTCCACCCAAAATACCGTCAGTTCCTACTTCTAGTGATACTCTTGTCACTTCTGAAGAAAATGAGTTAAGTAAGTTAATCATTTGATTGGTGATTTTAGCGACTCTTAAAAACTCACCTTTTAATGGACGACCTTCAATTTCTAAGGCCATTGGTTCGGTTAAATCACCTTTAGCAATCGCAGCTACTACTCGGCCAAACTCACCGACAGGTTCGGCCATACCGTCTATAGTACTATTGTAAGCACTAACGGTTTCAGCCCAGTGACCTGTTGCCCCATTGATTGATACTCGCTGGCTCAGCTTGCCTTCTCTACTTACGGCTTTGCCTACTCTACTAAACTCTTTAAGTAACAGCTGATTCAATTCAATAGACTCGTTCAGTGCTCTAGCAATTTCGCCAGCAATACCCGTTTGATTATCTGGTAAACGAGCGGAAAAGCTTCCGTTGCGATAGGCCCTTAACACCTTTAGTAATCCCTTGTGATCTATCACATTAGATTCATCTTTCCATGCCTGCAGTGCTTTAAGGATGTCTTGTGAACTTAACTCTTTTACGTTCATATGAGGGTTCTCAATGTGCTGTTTTAGAATATTTGTCGTTCAGTCAATAAACATGCTGATAACTAAAAAAATTTTTGTGCGTTTAAGCACATAAAACCTTCAATAAAACATTTGAGGCTGAGCTCTAAACTGCTTGAGTCTGAATTTTTTTGAATGTAAGCATTGGCACCAAGAGATATACATTCGTGATAGTCACGTTGTGAATTAGAACCTGACATCATGATAATTGGAATACCCATGGTTCTATCTTCTTGGCGTAACGAGGCTAATATTTCCTTACCATTGGCACCTGGGAGACCAATATCCAAGATCAATAGATCTGGTAACTTAGGCTTATTTAAATCGTTCATCCATGTCAGTAAATCGGAGCCTATTACGACGTTACTATATATCCCTTGGTACCCAATTTTCTTAAGAATTCTTGCCATTACTCTGATATCACAATCATCATCCTCACCATGGAGAATAAAAAAGTTACTATCGTTAACTATCATAAAATCATCCAGTTAAAGCGGAAGTGTGACGGTGAAAGAGGCACCTTCACCGACCTTAGATTTTGCTCGAATAGAGCCTTTATGTTGTTCAACGACAGTCTTACAGATAGACAAACCGATGCCGCTTCCTTCATATTGGTCTTTGGTAACTAATCGAGTGAAAGGGTCAAAAATTTTATTTGTATTCACCTGATCAAAACCAATACCGTTATCAGTGATGGTGATGATGTGATTGTGACCTACCTCAGAATATAAAATAAAAATAAGTGGCTGTTGTTTATCGTTGTATTTACAGGCATTGCTAATTAAGTTTTGTAGTAAATGGGTCAACAATGATTTATCACCCTTAATCGAAGGGAAGTCATCTCGTTTTATCTTGATATTTTTAGACTCTATAGTGGGCGTCATAATATTGATAACGTAATCCAAGATATTATTAATATTTACGTCACTCATTTGTTTCTTTTCAGATGTCACTCGCGAATAGGTAATCACATCGTCGATTAACTCGGTTAAGATATCCGTGCTTTTTTGTATGCCCAGCATTTCTTGTTTTATTGCTTTATCGTCTTTGCTTTCGATGGCTTCTTGTAAGAAAACCAGATAATTTTGAATATGTCTTATAGGTGCTTTCATATCGTGCGAGACAATGTGGGCAAACTTTTCAAGAAGATTGTTAGAACGTTCCAACTCGACTGCTTGAGCCTGAAGAGTGTTCTCTACCGCCTTTTGAGTGGAAAAGTCGATAGTGATACCTATTAATTTTGTTTGTTGGCGCTGCTCATCAAGCTGAAACTCACCTTTGCATATCATCCAACAAACCTCCCCATCAGCTGATATAAAAGACAACACTTCTTCAACTTTTAATCCGTTCAACTGTATTTTCGAAAACTTAAGCTTAAACTCTTTGGCATGTGACCCCAAAAGATCATCAAGGTTGGGACGATTATCGCCATACCCCAGTTTTTGATAAAATAAAGGTGAAAAAAATAGTTCATCTGTTTCTAATACCCATTCAAAATAGCCATCAGACACAGCATTTAAGGTATTGTTGAAGCGGATTTGAGATCTTTCTAAAGCTTTTTTTGTGGCATGTAATTTAGACACATTAGCAAAGGTAATTACCACCCCCTTATGAGTACTATCTTTGGCACCTTTTACATTGGATGTGTGGGCATTAATACGCACCAAATAAAATAATCCATTCTCATCTTTTACTTCTTTTTCAATTAATTCACCACCATGAAAAATTTTATATACATCACCCTGTATTTCTTGGACCACTAATCCTTTAGCGGCGATAAAAGGCCTTCCAAAATCACTTTTAACAAGGCTAAAGAGTTGACCTGCCATAGGTGAAAACTTCCGAATTTTAAGATCGGCGTCTAAAAATAAAATACCTAAATTTGATTCGTCAATAATGCTGCGTTCATCTGATATAAGTTCTTCACGCTCCCGCTCTTTTTGTTGGAATTCAGCATTAACCGATAATAATTCCTCGTTGATCAACTGCATCTCTTCATTGGAGCGTTGTAACTCTTCATTAGAAGACATCAACTCTTCATTGGCGGCCTGCAATTTTTCATTACTGGTTTCTAATTCTTCAACAGTTGTTTGTAAACATTCTAGAGTAAATACCAGTTTCTCTTCAGATTCCTCAATCTTGATACTTACGTTAGGCGTTGTTTGATTTGGAATACTTAAATCAAGTATCCCAGATGCTTGGGTATTATCTGTGTGAATAGCAGCTGTCTCAGACAAAGAAATGATAATGTAATCTAAATCACTGGATATCTCAGATAATACACTCATCGAAACATCAACCGCTTCGCAGTTATTAAAACCCTTTATTGCTTTGGCCTTAATAGGTTTGTGGTGCTTCTTAATGCTGCGCAACATCTGGGACAGCACAACTTTTGCTTTATCGTCGACCATAGAGGTGATGATTAATGATGCAGAACCAAAATTAAGTGTTAGATATTTTCCAGCGTCACCGAACACATGCAATATATGACCTTTTGTGTCCACTAAAACACTTGTTGGCACATATCTTTGTAACAACATCTCCAATGCTTTTTTACTTTTAGCATTGTTTACAGGCTTATCTACCGCACCTTTAGACGAAGGCATGTTTGCTGCTGACCTACTGCGCAACAAAGCGGGTATACCATTGGGCCTCGGTGTGTTCCTAATTTTACAAAATAAAAGGTTTGCCACATCAACTTTTTCAAAGTCACCTGCGTGTGAGCCAATCGTTTCGCTAGGGCCTATGAATAGTAGCCCCTGCTCCATTAGCGAAAAGGATAATAAACTCAACACCTTTTTTTGCGCTGTAGCGTTCAAATATATCAACAGATTGCGGCAAGAAACAAAATGGATCCGTGTAAAAGCAGGATCTTTTAAGAGGTTATGTTGGGCGAACACAATTGTTTTACGAATTTCAGGCAATACCTGATAATGTCCTGAAAACAATTGTGTAAAAAATCGAGCTCTATACCCAAGACTGACAGACTTTATGGCCTCTTCATCATAAACACCCGCCGCGGCATGATGTATAGACTTTTGGTGAATATCAGTCGCGAATATTTTAAACGGTTTATCGCCATGGGGATCCTTACTCATGATATCTGCGAACAACATGGCCATACTATAGGCTTCTTGCCCAGAGGCGCAGGCTGAAACCCAAATCCTAATTACTGGCTCGTCCTTAAACTTCGCAAGTAAATTAGGTATCAATATTCGGACAGAATCATAAGTATCAGGGTCGCGGAAAAACTGAGTAATACCAATCAATAAATCATAATATAACGCTTCTAATTCGTTCTTATCAGATAGTAAAATATTCATGTAATTTTTTAGTGATGCTGAGTTTTGATAACATATTCTGCGTTCAAGACGTCGGGTGATCATTGAAGGCTTGTACTGCGAGAAGTCAAGATCAAAGCGGTTATTTAATAAAATTAATATTTCATAAAACTCGCTGACCTCTGCGTCTAGATTACCCAAACTAGATTGATGATCTGCTCTAGTATTTTCTTTAGAATGTTCAACCAGCACAATAGGTAGTTTACTATCATACAAATTAGTATCACTTGCAGCTGGAGCATTCTTAGGTTTTGTTGGTTGTTTTGAACTAATAGCAACGTCAGGCTTAATTTGTTGACCAGCTTTATCTTTATTATTGGGGGTGTTATTTACTTTCATTTAAAACCTCCCAAGCATTATGCAGATGTTTCAATTTTTGTGTTACTTCAGACAGTTTATTACTTTGATTACAGTTTGATTCATCTTCTTTTAAGAGGTTTTCAAGAGGCTTAATCAGATCATTTTGCAAAGAATTCAACTGTTCTTCTATGCCCTTAACGGCATTAATTCGTTGCGCTTGGCGAACGATAAAGCCTACCTTACGATATACAGTTTCAGGTTCAACAGGTTTAAGCAAAAAATCCACAGCACCAAGTTTATAAGCTCTCAATGTTTCATTTTCACTGAACACCTTACCGGTGATCATAATGACAGGAATTTGCGAATGAGCGGGCGCATTACATAACGTTTTTAAAAATTCAAAACCGTCCATATCAGGCATACTGACATCTAACAAAATACAATCAATTGGATGTTTGAGCATGATCAACAACGCCTCTTTTGCAGAGGTTGCTTTTATGATGAGTGCGTCAATATCACTTAACACGTCTTCTAACGCAATGAGGCTAGATATCTGATCATCTACCGCAAGTATTCTTATCGAGTGCATAGATACCCTTGTATCTAGTTGCTATTAAAAAATCGTAAATATCTGATAATTAGCAAATATTGATGAATCATGGATTACATTGACAAAGGCTAAATAACCTTGAATACAACCCCACTTCTATAAATATAGTGGTAATAGCTTCATTATTGTTAATATTTTTAAACCGCTGCAAAGTAATAACTCATAAGCAAATAAATCTGCCTACATTTTCAATAGGTCAATGAGCAACTTAAACTCTAAAAGTAATAAGGTTTATTTATTGTTACTAACTGAGACCCTAAACTTTATTTTATAAATAAATGACATTTACTTTATGTGAATTATTAAAATGGTAAATAGGTAAAAATACCTATTTTAGATGTTAATATTCGACTATTTATAGAACAATTAAATCGAATTTATAGACGTTTATTTGAATACAGA
>CAZMDX010000308.1:0-1960 GCA_964564805.1 uncultured Pseudoalteromonas sp.
AAGTTGAATGTGTAAAGTTGCGGCATTACTTTTATTAATCAATTTATTATTCAGAGGACACTGCATGCGCATTATTCTTCTTGGTGCTCCTGGTGCAGGTAAGGGTACTCAAGCCCAATTTTTAATGGGTAAGTTTGGTATCCCACAAATATCGACTGGAGACATGTTACGTGCAGCAATCAAAGCTGGTACACAGCTTGGTATGGCTGCAAAACGCGTGATGGATGAGGGCAAACTAGTTTCTGATGAGTTGATTATTGGTTTAGTTAAAGAGCGAATTACCCAAGCAGATTGTGCTGGTGGTTTTTTACTTGATGGTTTTCCTCGGACTATTCCTCAAGCTGATGCGATGAAAGACGCGGATATTAAAGTTGATCATGTGATTGAGTTTGATGTCAACGATGAGGTGATTGTTGAGCGAATGAGTGGACGAAGAGTTCATCCTGGTTCAGGTCGTGTTTATCATTTACGCTACAATCCCCCTAAGGTTGAAGGAAAAGATGATGAGACCGGTGAAGAATTAGCTATACGTCCCGATGACCAAGAACAAACAGTGCGTAAACGTCTTGGTATTTATCATGAGCAAACTAAACCTTTGGTTGACTATTATACTGAGTTAGCTAGCACGGGTGATTGTGCTTATCATAAACTTGATGGCAGCCAAGCAGTTGAAGCTGTAAGTCAACAGCTTGCGACATTATTAGGATAGGTTTACTCTGGTACTGGTTTGAACTTAGCCTGCTTTTAGCGGGCTTTTTTGTGGATTTTATTCATTCAAGGTAAAACAGGATAGGAGTGTTCATATGTCTACACCCATTACAGCTTTTTATGCGGGATTATTGGGGATTTTGTTTTTTTATCTTTCGGCTTTGGTTGTTAAAAGTCGGCTCAGTAAAAATATTCTCCTTGGCGATGGTGGTGATCACCATTTTCAGCAAGTGATCCGCGCTCATGGTAATTTTAGTGAATACACACCTATTGTTATTATCTTGCTTTTCATTGCAGAAGTTAATCTAAGTGAGCCAATCGTTTTGCACTTAGCAGGCACAGCGCTGCTGGCAGGGCGATTCTTACATGCTTTTGGTTTGCGCCGTCATTCAGGTTCAAGTTGGCAAAGAACATCCGGAATAGTATTGACCTTTGCCTCACTCATCACTTTATCAGTGATGAATATATTAATTTTGTATCGCTAAATACGAAGTGTAGGCATAAAAAAAACGGCGCTCACGAGACGCCGTTATGTTCACTTTTAAAATAGGGAGATGTGTTAACTTATTCGTTATTTTCTATAAGTTTGCTACCAATCTCTATTTTTCTTGGCTTTTTCGATTCTGGCACTACACGTTCTAAATCAACGTGTAACAGGCCATTCTCTAAGTCAGCAGCTAGTACCTTAACGTGGTCACCTAATTGGAATTTACGTTCAAAGCTTCGCTCTGAGATGCCTTTGTGTAGGAACTTACGCTCTTCTTTATTAGAAGAATCTGTACTTTCTTTCACTGCTTTAATGCCTATTACTTGTAAGGTGTTTTCTTGCACTTCTATGCTAACTTCATTCTTAGCAAATCCGGCAACAGCCATGGTAATACGGTATTTATCCTCAGCTAACAATTCGATATTGTATGGAGGGTAGGCAGTTTGTTTTTCATTTTTTGAAGCCGTGTCGATCATTGATGCTAAGTGGTCAAAACCAATAAATGAACGGTATAGTGGAGATAAGTCGATGTTACGCATTGTGTATATCCTTGTAAATTAAGCAATATAAAATTTAAGTTACCCCGAAGATCGGCGGTATTTTTTGGTATAGATGTCCTATCACCAACCCATTATGGGTTGTGCTAACTAAATCTAGTCATCACGTCTGAAACAATTCCTTTGTTTCTGTGTCAACCCTTTCGGCGTCGACAAGATATATATGTAGCTTGCAATGTGTTTTTCAATGTTAATATTAAAAAAACTT
>CAZMDX010000309.1:0-2654 GCA_964564805.1 uncultured Pseudoalteromonas sp.
GATAAACCCGCAGATGACGTAGACACCAAGCTCTCAACTTCTTGCATTTGTTGTATTGCAGATTCTAGTGGTTCGGTGATCTCATTCGCTACTTCTGTAGGGGTAGCACCTGGATATTGAGTGATGATAACCGCCGTTCGAATAGTGAACTCGGGATCTTCAAAACGAGACATGTTTTTGTAGGCATTCCACCCACCCACCAGCGATGCAAGAATAACAATCATTGTTATCAAACGATTCTTCATCGCAAAAATTCCTGGATTCATAAGATAATTCCTGTTGGTTTAGACTAGAAGGCTGATTAGTTTTCTAAACGACGGATTTTCATGCCTTCGTTCAAATACGAAGCACCCGCCCCAACAATCGTATCTCCCGCAATCAGACCTGAGTCAATCGCTATCGTTTCACCTACTCCTGCCCCAACTTGAATATTTTGCCTGGCAACTGTCATGGTTTGAGTATCAACTTTCCATACAAATTGGCCATCACTATCCGATAAAACTGCGCTTAGAGGGATCGCAATTTGGCCTATATTTTTCACGTCGGAAGTCAATTTTAGACTGACTTTAACAACGCCCGTCATTCCGGGTAAAATAGTCAATTCTTCAGGGGGAGTAAAACCAAAACGTACATCAAAGGTTTGTGAACGTTCATCGGCCAATGTCGAAGCGGCTACCAGCTTTGCTTTTATCTCGTATTGATTGGCAGAGTCTAAAATCACAACAATCTCAATAGGCACAATTTGTTTTTGATGGGTCACTAAGCTGGCTGGAATTTTTACCAGCGCCTCAGCCGCACCTTCGGTTTGAAGTGTAAATACCGCTTGGGATGGACTAACAGTATCCAGCTCTTTTGCATGTTTGACTGCTACCACACCGTCAAATGGCGATAATAATACGGTATCTTCCACTGCTTTATTCGCTGTATCCAGTTGAGCAGTAGTAACTTTCAATTGTGTGAAACGTTGATCATACACGTTCTGAGCGATAGCATTTTCTACAATCAGCCGCTGAGCACGTTCAAAGTCCAACTTTGCTACATTAAATTGCGTTTGAGCGGTCTGTAATCTATTTTTGAAATCTCGTTGTACTAACGTGGCTAAAACATCACCTTGTTTGACCTCTGAGCCTTCACGAACATTGAGTTTTTCAATTTGCCCTGAAACTTGAAAAGTTAATTCTTTCGAACTTAAAGCTTCAACAACGGCAGGAAAGTTGAAGTGTTTTATATTCGAAGACGCAGTCACTTCGATCAGCTTAGCGGGTCGAATGACCTCTACTTTTTCAGTCGATACTTTTTGCCCACAGCCGTTGAATATACTAAAGGCAGCCATTATCAAAATAAGATGTGTCTTTGAAATCATTTCTGTACCTTATTTAATTGTTTTCACAATTAGTTTGTTAATTTGTTAATGCTATTTATGTTTAGCACCATAGTCACTTAAAAACCTATTGCTAACCTTATGTCAAAAGCCTCAGTGATATCTACAAAAAACACTCTCATCATAGATGTAATGATCAAAGCTGCAGGTGAAGTGAGAAGAGCACTCTATTAAACTAGAGAACATATGAAAGTATTGCGACTCCGTTTATATATAAAAATAAACTGCAAATGATCTTAGCAGCTTTTAATTGTTATCCTAAATTGTTCGTTTTTGTCAGCGTTAAAACTCTTTGAGAGCGACAATAAAGTTTATTTGGATTTTAAATTATTCAATACATACATAGCTGATATGTATTTTTTTAAACGATATTTTCGTGGTACTCAATCTTTCGGAGAGTCAGTACGCTACTTTTGGAATTTGATTATTAAGCTTGGTATGGTAATTTTTTACACGTTGAAACCATCGATGCTTACAGATAATAAAACTGACTCATGCTTAGTATTATCCAGTGTACTTTGATTTAAAAAACACATAAAAAAACCTGATGAAGCTATGGAAGCATTACATCAGGTTCAATATGCTCACCTATCAAAACAACAATCGGTTTACAAAATCATTATTGATTGACAGTCATTTTTTCAGCTCATCTAATTAAGCGTAACAAACTCTTCACTAGAAGTAGGATGGATTGCCACACAAGAATCAAAGTCAGCTTTAGTTGCACCCATTTTCATTGCTACGCCAAAGCCTTGGAGTATCTCATCCATGCCTGCACCAATACCGTGTAAACCTACTACTTTTTCCTCAACTCCTGCACAAATCAACTTCACACGTGTCATTTGACGATGTCTAGTAACGGCGGTGTACATAGCAGCAAAACCAGAATTGTATACCGTGATATTATCTTCACCGTATTCCTTAATAGCCTCTACTTCGCTTAATCCAATTGTACCTATAGGCGGATGACTAAATACAACGGTAGGGATCAAGCTATAGTCCATATGAGCGTCGGTTTGACCATTAAATAAACGTTCAGATAATAGACGTCCTGATTTCACTGCTACTGGAGTAAGTTCAACGTAACCGATGTTATCACCTACTGCGTAAATACCATCGATGTTAGTGTTTTGGAATTTATCGACCTTGACATAACCGCCTTCGTTTAATACAACACCTGTGTTTTCCAAACCAATCTTATCGTTTGAAGGCTTACGGCCGATCGCCCAAACCACACAATCGGTCTCGATTGATTCACCGTTTTCAAATTCAA
>CAZMDX010000310.1:0-4130 GCA_964564805.1 uncultured Pseudoalteromonas sp.
AGATGGTATTTGGTGCAGATTGAAGAGTTGATCATTCTTGAGCAGCAGATACATGAATCTGGATTATCTTCAATTGACCAAGGCCTGATGAAAATACTCAAGCGTAAAGGTTTTGCAGACTCTAGAATCGCCGACTTAACAGGCGTAGATGAAGCGGACGTGCGTGAAATACGTCGTGGCTTTGACATTCATCCTGTTTACAAACGTGTCGATACTTGTGCGGCTGAATTTTCCTCCGATACTGCTTATATGTATTCTACTTACGATGAAGAATGCGAATCTAATCCTACTGACAATGATAAAATCATGGTGTTGGGTGGGGGGCCGAACCGCATAGGGCAGGGAATTGAGTTTGATTATTGTTGTGTTCATGCAGCACTTGCTCTACGTGAAGACGGTTATGAAACTATTATGGTTAACTGCAATCCAGAAACAGTGTCTACTGATTATGATACTTCCGACCGTTTATACTTTGAATCTGTGACCCTAGAAGATGTATTAGAGATTGTACGCATCGAAAAGCCTAAAGGCGTGATTGTGCAATATGGTGGACAAACCCCTCTTAAATTAGCGCGCGAATTAGAAGCAGCTGGTGTGCCTATTATCGGTACTTCACCAGATGCAATTGACAAAGCAGAAGACCGTGAGCGTTTCCAAAAAATGGTTAATAAACTTAACTTGAAGCAACCCGCTAATGCAACGGTTAGAAATTTGGAACAAGCCTTGGTGGCTGCAGATAAAATTGGCTTCCCATTAGTTGTGCGTCCCTCTTATGTTTTAGGAGGTCGTGCCATGGAAATTGTTTACGACATTAATGACCTTAAAAGATACTTAAACAATGCAGTTAAAGTATCCAACGACTCACCGGTATTGTTAGACCGCTTTTTGGACGATGCTATAGAAGTTGATGTGGATGCTATATGCGATGGCACGGATGTAGTTATCGGCGGCATCATGGAACATATTGAGCAAGCAGGCGTACACTCCGGTGATTCGGCCTGTTCACTACCGCCTTATTCATTAAGTACTGAGGTGCAAGATGTGATGCGTCAGCAAGTCAAAGCTATGGCGTTGGAATTGGGTGTGATTGGTTTAATGAACACCCAATTTGCTGTAAAGGATGGCCAGGTGTATTTGATTGAAGTTAACCCTCGTGCCGCGCGAACAGTACCTTTTGTATCAAAGGCAACAGGTATGGCCTTAGCTAAAATTGGTGCAAGAGTGATGGTGGGCCAATCATTAGTTTCACAAGGTATTACTAAAGAAATTATTCCTCCATTTTTCTCGGTCAAAGAAGTCGTTTTACCTTTTGCTAAGTTTCAAGGTGTTGACCCACTGCTTGGGCCTGAAATGCGCTCAACAGGTGAGGTTATGGGGGTAGGTGAAAGTTTCGAAGAAGCGTATGCAAAAGCGAACTTAGGTGCCAGTCAACCAATCCCTGTCGGTGGAAAAGCGCTATTATCTGTTCGATTAAACGATAAAAATCGTGTGATCGAGTTAGGCCAAGCTATGGTATCTAAAGGTTTCACATTAGAAGCGACCAAAGGTACAGCTTCGGTGTTAAATAATGCAGGTGTTGGATGTTCCATTGTTAATAAACTCAGTGAAGGTCGTCCTAATATTGTAGATGCCATCAAAAATGGCGAATATTGTTATATTGTGAATACGACTGAGGGTCGCCAAGCGATTAACGACTCTGTTTATATTCGTAAAGAAGCGCTATTAAACAAAGTGGCATATACCACTACAATGAACGCCGCGTTTGCTACCGTTAATGCCAACAAAGCTGATGACAGAGCTCGAGTCACAACAGTGCAAGAGCTACATAAACGTATTTACTAAAAATGACTATTAAGGGATAAATTGCAATTCAGTTTGTCCCTTAGTTGAAAAGTCGTATTTAGTACCCATTAATTTGAATCAAATAACAAAAAATAAGAGAGTTGTTGATATGACCCTATATCCAATGACAGCCAAAGGAGCAGAATTGCTTCGTGAAGAGTTGAAATATTTAAAATCGGTTAAAAGACCTCAGATTGTTAAATCTATTGCTGAGGCAAGAGAACATGGCGATTTAAAAGAAAATGCTGAGTATCACGCCGCTCGTGAGCAACAGAGTTTTTGTGAAGGACGTTTGCAAGATATTGAAGGTAAGCTTTCTAATATACAAATAATAGATGTCACCAAAATGACCAACAATGGTAAGGTTATTTTTGGTACAACGGTGACTATTATCAATTTGAAAACCGATGAAGAAATCACCTACCAGATAGTGGGTCAGGATGAAGCTGATATTAAAAATAATTTAATCTCGGTCGGTTCGCCTATAGCTCGTGGGTTGATTGGTAAGTCTTTAGATGACGTTGTCAATATTCAAACACCTAAAGGTACAGTTGAGTTTGAGATAATTGCTGTTGAATACGTTTAGTTAACCATTGTTTTCTTTAGTGCTGCATGAATTTTGAGTAATAAAACATATTATTGCTTCTTATTGGCAATATTATTTAATAATATTGCCAATTTTTGTTAATGGTGGCCAGTCTTTGAGCAAGAATTGGCGCTATAAATTGCATAAGCTTATAATTTCAATTAACAAAATATCGAAGACTTAAATAAGGTAGCCTCCTCAGAAGAAATTCTGCTTTTGGGGTTTACGAATGGGCATTGTCTATTTTATAATCATCATGAAGCTTTTGCCGAAGCCACTTTTATTAAATATGCTGAAGTACATTAAGCTACATCATTCTACTACTGAAAATTAAAAGACATCCTGTCACTAAATCCAATCAAGATATCTCCAAACGCACAAAAGATAATCTTTTGGCGTAGAACTTCTATTAGTTTTGATTGGAATATTCAATAATTAGCATGTGATTAACAAGATAAGGACAAAATATGAGGAAATCTAATATATTTTTAGCCATCTTGCTCTCTGGTATTGCCACCAATGTAAGTGCCCAGGGACAATTTGATTTATTGCAGATCCCTGCATTAAAAAGTGATATCGCTAATAAAAGCATTATTACCAGTATCATCCAACACAAAAATCAGGTCCTTGCAGTTGGCGAGCGTGGACATGTTTTAACGTGGACCGATATGGACAACTGGCAACAGCAGACTGTACCTGTCAGCTTAACTTTAACCGGCATCACTACTTTAAATAATGGAACTCAGTTTGTGGTTGGCCATGATTCGATTATTTTGAAAAGTGAGCCAAAAAGTGATGTGTGGTCCAAAGTATTTGACGGTAATGAATTAACCAAATTAAAAATCACCTATATTGGTAAAAAGATTGTTAGCTATCAAGAACGCCTTGCAGAGTTAACAGACGAGAATAAGATTGCAGATCTTCAATATGACATCGAGGATCTTGAATTTAATCTTGAGGACGCTCAAATTGAACTAGAAGATGGACCTAATAAACCATTATTAGGGATCACTGTTAATGACAACGATCAGCTATTTGCTGTAGGTGCGTACGGCACACTTCTCACCAGTGTTGACTTGGGTGACACTTGGCAGTTAATTGACGGTCAAGTTAACAATCCAAGCCAATATCACTTGAATTCAATTGTTACCGCCGACAACGGGTTTATGTATATTGTGGGTGAGAATGGTCTTGGTTTTTCGTCGGTTAATAACGGACAAACATGGCAAACGATGGACATGCCTTATGATGGAAGTCTATTTGGCATTACCGCAAAAAAAAATTCCCTTGTAGCTTTTGGTCTTCAAGGTAATTTCATGGTGTCGAACGATAATGGTCAATCATGGGAAACTTCAAATATAGGTAGTAGTGCCAGTTTATTAGGTGGTGTGATTGCAGATGATATGACCGTTAGTTTAGTTGGGCATGGAGGCATCATTGTAAGGTTTAATATCAGTGACATTTCAAACCTTACTCTACATCGACATCCGTCGAGCGCTGTTTTTTCATCGGTAGTTATACGTGACAATAGCTTAGTATTAGCCGGCCAATTTGGCATGACTACTTGGTTGGTTAAATAAGGATATTTATGGAAAAGACTCCATCAAAATTTGAACAAACGATCGAAAATTTTTTATTCACTAAACGCGTGGCTATTCTAAGCATAATAAGCGTTTTATTTGTTCTTTTATCTATTCAGGCA
>CAZMDX010000311.1:0-2934 GCA_964564805.1 uncultured Pseudoalteromonas sp.
TATCGGTGGAGAAAATGACTTACCATGCCCGCCTTTACACCAGTTACTGATGGCAGATACTGCGGTTAACTCAGAGTGTCATATTCTTCCACAGTGTGGTCATTTTGCTGTGCTTGAGGAACCTCAAAAAATAGCCAAGCTTATTAATCGATGGATAGAGAAGTATTATGAATAACTTTAAACAGCGCTTAGCAGACAAACAACCATTACTGGGCACATTTATCAAAACCCCACACCATCATAATACTGAGGTATTGTCGAAATTAGGTTTTGACACTTTATGTCTTGATGCTGAGCATGCTCCATTTGACCGAGGGGATCTCGACCGATGTATTTTAGCGGCCAAAGCTAATCAGCAACATGTTGTGGTCAGAATTTCGAACGATTCACACGACAGTATCTTAAACATATTAGATTTAGGTGCAGATGGCGTGGTAATCCCCCACGTCAAAAGCGCTGCTCAGTTAGACAAAGTGATAAAAAGTTGCTACTTCGGGCATAATGGGCGCGGGTATGCAGGCTCTACTCGTATGGCTGGATACACGACGCGTAACATCCACCAAAATATTGAACATAACCATTCAAACACGACCATTATTGCGCAAATAGAAGATTTGGACGCATTACATGAATTATCAGAAATCTGTCAAGTAGAGGGTCTAGATTGTTTATTTATAGGCAGAATGGATTTAACCGTTGCACTAGGTGAAACCGATCCTGGTGCAGCGATTGTCCTTGAAACTATACAACAGATAATTGATGTTGCTCAGCAATATAATGTCACTGTTGGAATGTTTGTTGCCAACTTAGATGAGTTGTCAGCATGGATTGAAAAACACGTCTCTTTGTTCCTTTTAGGCTCAGATCACAGCTTTATGCTTACTGGAGCAAAAGCGTTGCAAACATGTTTTGAAAAGGCCAAAGACGCCAATAATAATGCGATTATTTAATCTTTGCCTGTGCTTAGTTGTAAGTTTGACTGCATGCAGTGGCAAAAATATTACACCGATTATCAAAAACTCAGGTGTTGACTGGTCAACGCCTGAGATACCTAATCTAGATATTTTGTCTATCGATAATCTACGACTTAGATCCTATGGAAGCGAGTTTGTTTGGTTACAACAATTGCCTCACAACAATATGTCATATCGCAGTGTTATCGCCGCTTATATAAGCGATGGATTGCGTGTATATGCGCGTATCGATATTCCTAATAAGCCGCCTCCTCAACAAGGTTATCCGGTTGTTCTATTCAGCCATGGCTGGGTAGGTTTGAATAACGCCAAAGATTTTGACTTTTTTGTAGATCCAAAAGGTAGTCAAGGGCAATACTTACATGCCTTGGCTGAAGATGGATTTGTGGTGATTACTCCCGGATGGCGTGGTCATGGCACAATTCATGGAACAAACGCTGATGGTATAGAATTTATGCAGTATTGGGATAACGCTACCTACATCAGCCCCATTTTTTATGCTATCGATATGCTAAATGCCCTTGACAGTATTCCATCCCTGAAAACCTCAAAGTGGGGTCAAGGCTCAATCAACATAGATCTTAACAATGTCTCTTTATCAGGCCATTCACAAGGTGGTGATTCTGCGTTACTTGTCTTAGCCATTGCGGGTGAATCGTCCATGGTCAAACAAGCCATTAGCGGCGCATCAATTTTTTCTGGATGTTTTTTACCCCGTATAAAACAAGGAGAATTATATAGTGCAATGTCTTCCTCACCCCAGGCTTTCTTGGCGGGAGACGGTCATTGGACAACGAATGCAACGGGTTACGACGGACAGGTTAATCCTGACTTTCAGTTTGGCTTTCCTGCAGATTGGATAAGCACACCCAATCCATCTCAGTGGACGTGGCAACATAAAACATGGCCAACAAAAACAGTCAAACAAGTGTTCATAGAAAAATACGATGAGATGTACAACACCCTACAGAAAAATAATCTAACTGAAGTATTTTATCAGCTAGGAACTAATGGAAATGGTCGTACTATTATCCAACATCCAAGTCATATTAAGGCTGCATATGCGGCAACATCAGCCATTAATTACCCTCAATACTTACAAGAACCACTGGTATTACATCATTCAGATCGTGACTACTACTCTCCATCTAAATGGAATCAAGCACTGGTGGAAGCGGTAACGAATTCTGGCGGTAGCGCCATTCACTTTGAATATCCTGGAAACACCCACTCGTTGACTATTAGCCAACATGAATGGTTTTCAAAAGACTACGATCAACCAGGACTAGAGCAAATGATCACACATGATATTGATTGGTTTAAAAGTCCCAAAAAGTAGTCTTTGTTAGTACTTATTGAGGGCTTGCTGAAGCGGTTTTAATGCATCGCCATATTTTTGCCAGCTATCGATACTTGTTTTATAGATGGGCTGTCTGACTTGTTCAGCGCTAGGTGTCATAACGATGCGTTGTGTTTGATAAAAGTGTTCTGTTGCTTGTTCATAATCAAGCTCTAAAAACTCCAGTAATCGTGCTGTTTCCTTTGGTTGGTTATCCACAACCGCCTCATATGTGTTAGTGATAATATCCTCGCTATAAAAACCTGCCCAAAATACCATTAAACGTTCATGCTCCCGATAGTAATGCCCAAGAGCATTAAGGTCATGTGCATAGCCTTGACTATCATCAAAGGGTAATTTAAAAATAGATAGACAATTATCTATTTCATTACGCTGACAATATACAAATTTTGCATCAGGTAAAATAGCTTTTATAAATCCCACAAAATTATAGTTGAGCGGGTTCTTATCAGTAAAGTAAGTGTGATCACCAAAGGTTTCAAGCATTTTTTGTTTATACTGACGACCAATTTCAGAAAGTTGCGATTGACTAAGTTTATTTAAGCAATAGGGATAAGGTGTATTGCTAGTTTGTTCTGCCATCTTCACTAAATCATTGAT
>CAZMDX010000312.1:0-5343 GCA_964564805.1 uncultured Pseudoalteromonas sp.
GCCATGTCGCCCCAAGCAACAAGGAAGGCAACGGAGGCTTCAGGATTTAAAACACTACCCGGCAGTTCGTGTGTTTCGTCAATACTAATACTGTTAGCTTTAATTGATTTGTGGCAAGCATCCGTTTCAATATTAAACATCAAGGGTAATGACCAAGCTGTTACATCGTATATTTCATCGTCTAGTAAACGCGCTCTACGACGCTCTTGTTCTTTAATAAATTCGTCAGGCATATCCACTTGTTTAGTGAAGGTGGTTTTAACAAACTTTCCTCTGGGTTGCGCTGTATCTATCCAGTAGGTGCCAGCAGAGTAATCTTTGCCACACGCTTTAAATGACTCCGCTGACTGGTTTACTTCCACGCCGTGGCGAGCCATTAGAGTGGCGAGTTTATGTGTCCCAGCTCTATCTCGCTGGGTTGGCAAAAGATACACTCGTTCTTTTTTGTCTGCTTTACCGCTGGCGATAGCATCGACTTGATACTGATAAAAATCTTTTAATAATTTGGCGTGATTGTCAGCCACTCCCTCAGCTGTGGAAATGGAGGCAACAAAGTGTTTATGTACCGTATGTTTGTAGGTTAAGAGTTCGCCATTTGTCTTCTTAAATCCCATCCCTCGGGCCGAACCTACTTCGTAAGTCGAAGCAGATGCACCATAAAATGTCGGCCAACTATCACCATATCCTGGGTAAAAGGCGTCGTACACTTCTCGGGTAAAATAATCGAAACCAAAACGGTCAAAATGTTTGCTGTGATTACGGCCTATCAAACCAATGTTATCTATTTGGTTTTGGCTCATATTAGGATTAAACGGCTGCGCAGACGGAGCGAAAAAGTAACTGTTGTCGCCTCCCATCTCATGTAAATCAATCACCACTAGCGGCCGATAATGATTAAGTATTTTTACTTTACTAGCCGTCTCCGGCTGGGTAATCGCTAACCAATCACGGTTCATATCAAATAGATAGTGGTTGGTACGCCCTTTTGGCCAAGGCTCATTTTGCTCTGCACTGATCCGGTCGCTGCTATGCTGCAGGCCAATAGTGGCATAATATCGTTGGGTAAATCGTGTTCTGCCATCAGGGTTTTGTAGCGGGTCAATAAACACTATCGTATTATTTAATATTTTTTTGTTAGTCGCTTCATCTGGCGCCGCAAGTAAATGATAAGCCGTCATCATAGCGGCATCTGTACTACTTATTTCATTACCGTGCACGCCATACTCTAGCCAAACAGAACTGGGTAGAGTGGCCTGGAGCTCTTTTGCTTGTTGTTTATTTGTGAGTCTGGGATCTGACAATTTCTGCATGTTTTTAGCGAAACTATCGAGGTCGTTGATGACTTCAGGTTTACCAATGGCCACATAAATCAGCTTTCTACCTTCCCAGGTTTTGCCGTATTCAAACAACTTGATACGCTTAGGAGCAGCCACTTCTAAGGCTTCAAAAAAGCGTAACATATCGGCATAGTTCGTTATCCGCTCACCCACTTTGTAACCAAGAACCTGAGTATGAGTAGGTATGTCAGTGTTGTATTGTGTATTGGGCCACAGGTCATATTCTTCATTTGCACAAGCACTGCTTACTAACGTCAAGGAAACACCACTGACCAGCAACAATCTGGCAATCACATAAAACCTATTTATAATAGGTCTGGAAAATATGGTAGAAGCAATAAAATTTAAAAATCGGCCCAAAGTAAACTCCTAAAATTGGTCTGGCTAAATTATGGCTCTCATGAGCCAATAACAATGCTCACTATAAAAATATGGCTCAGATTCAGATTCAGACCCATAATTTATATGTCATATTTTTGATATAAACGATACAAGTCACATCAGATTCAACATATTTAATCCAATGGCAATTACTTTTTACATCAGTTTCAAAAGCACAGCTAAGTCGCAGGTTGTGTTTTGAACTTAACCAATAATTTAGCTTTGCGCTCATCACGCTTTGCTTTTAACGCTAACATACAAGGTGTAAGTACCAGAGTAAGCACTGTCGCAAAAGCTAATCCACCTGCTACAGCTGTAGCGAGTTGCGACCACCACTCTGTAGATGGCCCACCTATATCGACATTACGGCCAATAAAGTCAATATTGACTTCTGCCACCATAGGCAATAAACCTAAAATGGTGGTGACTGTGGTCATCAATACAGGACGCAAACGCTGAGCACCAGTACGTAAGATAGCTTCCATCGCAGGCACACCCTCTTTACGCAAAATATTATAGGTGTCGATAAGCACAATATTGTTGTTTACCACTATGCCAGCCAAAGCAATAACACCGATACCTGACATCACAATGCCAAAAGGTTTTTGGAAAATAAGTAAGCCAAGAAACACACCCACAGTAGAAAATAGCACCGCGCTTAAAATTAAAAATGCCTGATAAAAACTATTAAATTGCGTGACCAAAATAATTGCCATTATAAAAAGTGCAATTAAAAAAGCACTTTTAAGAAACTCCGTTGACTCGTCTTGTTGTTCATTTTGTCCTTTGACGGTGAGAGTCACCCGAGGGTCTAATCCCAAATTAGGCAATAATTTTTGTAATTTTGGTAGTTCAATACTTAACAACTCTCCTGGCACCATATTCGCTTCCACAGAAATCACTCTTTGGCTATCAATTCGTCTGATAAGGTCAGTTTTAGGTTTAGCCGTTCGCTCTACAAAATTAGAGATAGGTACCAAACCACTAGCAGTTTTCATTCTGAGCTCGTCAAGCTTTCCAATAAAACGAGATTCAAGTGGATAACGCACTCTTATGTCTAGCTCGTCATCTACATCGTCCGGGCGATACTCACCAATTTTTAAACCATTGGTAATAAATTGTACGGTGCTACCTACCAACGTTGCATCTGCGCCAAACCTTGCAGCATCTGCTCTGTCCACTTTTAATTGCCATTCAATACCGGGTTTAGATGCCGTATCACTGACCGAGGTAAGTTTATCGTTGTTATCTAATGCTGTGCGGACTTTTAACGCAGCTTCATTTAATAAGTCTGGGAAACGTGATGACAACTGAATTTGTAAATCTTTACCTGATTGTGGGCCATTTTGGTCAGGAGTGATTTCAATATCCATACCAGGCATACCCTTTAGAAGAGCTTGTGTTTGTTTAAGCACATCATCAGAATGTGGTCGCAAATGCCAATCGACTAAATTCAGTCGCATGTAACCTATTTGGTCGCGCCCACCTGTACGAACGTACAAGGACTCAATTGCCTGCATATCAAGCAACCGGTTTTCAACTTTACGCACCACTTGGTCTTTTTCATAAATTGACATATCACCGGCACTGCGTACTGTGACGTTGATCCCTTTAACGTCAACATTTGGAAAAAACTCTGTACCTAAACCCGATAACCCATAAGCAGTAAAAGACACAATAGCGATCACTATAGCGGCCAATAACATCTTCCATGGGTGCTGAATAGCACTAGCAAGCACTCGAATATATTTACCGGTAAAGCCTTGCAAGTTTCGAATGTCCCCGTGTTCGGCTTCGTGCATTTGCTGTTTATCAAACTCAGAGACATATCTAGGCTTGCCAAATACTCCCCCTAACACAGGCACAAAGATCAACGCCATCAACAATGATGCAGACAAAACAGCAATCAAAGTGAAGGGCAAATACTTCATAAACTCACCCATCATGCCCGGCCAAAACATCAATGGTGCAAAGGCAGCCAACGTGGTGGCAGTAGAGGCAATAATAGGCCAAGCCATACGTTGTGAAGCTTTGCTGTAAGCTCGCTTTTTATCCATACCTTCGCTCATACAGCGATCGGCATATTCAGTTACCACTATTGCTCCATCCACCAGCATGCCTACGGCCATAATGAGTGAAAAAAGCACCACTGTGTTTAAGGTATAACCAAACAAAGAAATAATCAGAATGCCTGTCAAAAAAGAGCCAGGGATAGACACACCCACTAAAATCGCAGTGCGCAAACCCAAGATGGCCAAAATAACAATTGCCACTAGAATGACCGCACTGGAAACATTATTTTGTAAATCATTTAGCATCATATTGACTTCGACAGTTTGGTCGCCGGTGTAACTCACATTAATGCTTGCAGGCCAGATACTCGACTGTTGTGCTATTGACACTAATGCTTTCACATTAGCGACGGTTTCTAACATGTTTTCACCAGGTCGCTTTTTCACTTCGAGTGAAACAGACGGTTCGCCGTCTAAGCGTGCAAAACTGGTTGGATCTTTATAAGAACGCCTGACTTGCGCCACGTCCTGAAAGGTAATAACGCTATTGCCTTGTACCTTGACAGGCTGCTCCATAACATCTTTAACTGATTCAAAAACAGAGGGTACTTTGACCGCAAAACTTCCCTTACCATTATCCATAGTTCCAGCCGGAACAAGTCGATTGTTACGAGATAATAAATTTAATATATCACTTTGGTCGAGTCCGTAAGACTCCATCAACAAAGGGTCAACCACAATTTCAACTATATCTTCACGATCACCACCAATCTCCACTTCAAGCACTTCACTTATGCCTTCAAGTCGGTTTTTAAGCTCCCGTGCCACGGTTACTAGCGCTCTTTCTGAAACAGGTCCTGATAATACCACCGTCACCGCAGCTTGCTGGCCTGCCATAGTGACTTCGTTGATAGTTGGCTCTTCAGTCTCTGATGGTAGCTTTGCTCTGGCTACTGTGACTTTATCTCGCACATCAGCAAGGGCAGCATCAGAATCAAGGCCTGCGATAAATTCTAACGTGATACTGGCAAATCCCTCACCAGCCGTCGCCTTCATCTCTTTGACACCATCAATAGAACGTAACTCACGTTCCATAGGTTTGACTAACATACGTTCTGAGTCTTCAGGGGAAATCCCTTCATGTACGATAGACACATAAATCACCGGAATAGGTACGTCAGGATTGGCTTCTTTGGGGATATTTGAATAGGTCACCACGCCTGAAATCAATAACAAAACAAATATCATCAACACAGTTCTACTGTGGTTTAAGGCTCCAGATATGAAGCTATTCATTGATTTTCCTGTGATGAAATACTGTTTGAGGAAAGACTACTTGAAGAGTTTTTGCCCTCATTAACACGTACCACTTCCACTTTATCACCATCTCGCACAAAACCATGACCAAGAGTGATGATATCTGCTTGTTGACCCATGCCAGACAACCAGACCGCTTGGCTATCACTTTTAACAATATCGATAGGCACAAATTTAACGTGTTCATCTACCACTGTTTTCACACCCAAGTTACCCTGCTCGTCCAGCGCCATAACTGAAGGTGAAATACGAATGGCCCACGTTGTTTCTAAGGGCAAAGCTAATTCAGTACTCAT
>CAZMDX010000313.1:0-22024 GCA_964564805.1 uncultured Pseudoalteromonas sp.
TTAAATGAGGGCGGCTTAGATTTAATTATTCTCGCCTTACCGATGGATACACCTGGTTGCAAACAGTTGGTTTTAGGGCACGACCCCTTCCATTTAATTGCTCATGCCGATTTGATAGAAAGCTTACCCGTACCCCTTAATGTGTCGGATTTGCCTAAACAAAGTATTTTTTTATTGCAACAAGAACATTGCATGACTGGCCACGCTGTTAGTGCCTGTGGTTTAAAACACAAGGAGCAAGTGAGTTCATTGGCTGCAAGCAGTTTGTATACCTTAGTTCAACTTGCTAACAGTAAGCTTGGCTTTACTTTTATGCCAGAGTTGGCTATTCAAAATAATATATTAAACACTACACCTTTAGTCTCTATGCCTGCTGAGGATATGGCCTATCGTGAAATAGGTATGGTTTGGCGAAGTGGCACTACACGTGTCAGGTTATTTCGATATTTGGCTGAACTTGTTGCTCCTTTGACTCCAATACCTACCCTGACTCGCTAATTCCAGAAGGAATTAGAGGCCGAACGTAACAAGACGCCGATAATCGTCAAGCTTTTAAACTGACGTTATACAAAGAGACGTTATTGTTATCTTAATTTGTGGCTGTAGACCATGACAGCGTGATGGGTTTACGCGGTAATTTACATATCTAAATATATATAAAAACCCGTGTAACAAAGAAATCGAACCAAGAGACATTAATGTTAGCAGCGAAAACACACACCTTTTTGAGCCCTATGTAAAATATATTAAAGTTAAAAGTCAGCTTCAAGCTGACTTTGTTATTACAAACCGATAAGCTTACAAAATGTGTCTCACATAGTTATTACACTATGTAGGTTAAATTTTAGTTAGGACTTTACATTATGCCATCTGTAGTCATTAGCGGTTCTGGTTTATGGAAACCCAACCACAGTATTAGTAATGAAGAATTGGTCGATGCATATAACGCCCATGCCGAGCAATTCAACCATAATCATCAAAAAGCAATTGAGCAAGGTGAGCTTAAGTCTAAGCCACTTTCAAGTGCTGAGTTTATTGAAAAAGCTTCTGGTATCAAGAGTCGTTACGTTTACATGAAAGAGGGTGTTTTAGACATTGATAGAATGCGTCCCAATATCCCTGAACGTTCAGAAAATGAATTATCTGATCAAGCCGAAATAGCAATATATGCTGCTAAAGACGCGTTAAAATCGGCAAATAAAAAACCTGAGGATATTGACGTTGTTATTGTGGCTTGTGCTTACACCCAGCGCTCTTACCCGGCCTTAGCAATTGAAGTTCAGAGCGCTTTAGGTATAAAAGGTTTTGCTTTTGATATGCTGGTAGCTTGTTCGGCAGCCACTTTTGCACTGCATCGTGCGTATGAAATGGTAGCTGCTGGTACGGCCAAAGCGGTGTTAGTGATTAATCCAGAGTTGACCTCACCGCAGGTGAATTATTGTGACCGTGATAGCCATTTTATTTTTGGGGATGTTTCGACTGCTTCGGTGGTTGAAAGTGAAGTTACTGCAAACTCAGAACATATTTTTGAAATTATGAGCACTAAAGCTGTCACTCAATACTCGAACAATATTCGTTCAAATTTTGGCTATGTTAGCCGTGCTAATGACGCAGACCCCTTTGCCGAAGATAAGCTATTTCATCAAGAGGGACGTAAAGTATTTAAAGAAGTTTGTCCAATGGCTGTAGAGCATATTTTAGAGCATTTAGCGCGTCATCATCTCAGTGCTAAAGATGTTTCAAGATGGTGGTTACACCAAGCCAATATTAATATGAATAATTTGATCAGTCGAAAGTTATTAGACAGACAACCCACCTTAGAGGAAGCTCCTATAGTATTGGACACCTTCGCTAATACTGCTTCTGCAGGATCAATCATCGCTTTTTATCTACATCACAAAGATTTAAAATCAGGTGATGTAGGTTTGTTGTGTTCATTTGGGGCAGGGTATTCAATTGGTAGTTTGGTATTAAAAAAACGCTAAAGGAAATACTATGATTGCATCTGTTGGTTATTCAATCAGTGCTATTGGTTACGCACTTCTGTTGTTGTTGTTGTTAACGGTCCGCAAATCAGGGTTAGCCAAGTATCTGTTAATTCTTGCTACAGCTGCGACATGTTTATGGTCCATCGTACCGTTTATTTTCTCCACACTATCAGTGGAAAAACTTTTACTTTTTGACAACATTAAAAATTTATTCTGGTTACTTTTCTTAGCCTCATGTCTAAAAGATAATTTCAATAATATTATTGAAGTACTGAGTAGAAAAGAAACATGGTTGATTCTGGTTATGCCATCTATCGCTATTGCAATGCCTTTATTGTTGATTGTTCCACAAACATGGCAGTTTCTCCTTCAGACTATTATTGCACTCCAAGTGTTGGTATTACTTGAAATAATATATCGTCAAGCGGGTGATAATAAGTGGGCGTTAAAACCTTTGATTTTATATCTGGCCATCACCAGTGTCTTTGATTTTGTTACTTTTGCCAATGCCTTGATGGTGGAACAAATCCATATCAACTACATCGCAGCTAGAGGCTTCATCTACTCAGCTTTGATCCCGTTTTTAGTGTTAGCCATTAGGCGAGTTAAAAATTGGGGTGTTGAAATTTACATATCCAGAGATGTTGTCATGCATAGCACATTGCTGATGGTGGCCGGTGGTTATTTATTTATTATGGCTATGCTTGGTTATCTTGTTAAATACCTCGGAGGACAATGGGGAGGGACGATACAAGTTGTATTGATTGTCCTTTCTTTAGCGCTATTAGTCACACTGTTTCTTTCTTTGAGTTTTCGGACAAAAATAAAAGTATTTATTACTAAACATTTTTTTGCTAATCAATTTGATTATCGACATGAGTGGTTAAAGTTAACACATTGCTTAAATACCAAAGAGTTGAAAGAAAATGTTTATACAACGGCTTTACGAGGACTAACGCAGGCAATTAATTATCAAACAGGATGTATTATTCAAGCACAAAACGGCGAACTTAAGCTGCTAGCAAATATTGAAAAACCTGATTTAAACGAAGATGAAAGAATAGTATTATTATCTTTTTCTGAATACTTTAAATCAAAAAACTGGATCATCGATATAGAAGAACTCAGGACAAGACCCTTCGTTTACGAAGGGTTAAAAATCAATCACAGCCTTTTAAATGCTCTTCATTTCCAACTGATCATTCCAATCTACAATGACGATGAATTTTGGGGTATGGTTGTCATGAATGGATCCGACAACACCAGCAAAAATCTGAATTGGGAGCTAAGAGATTATCTGACTGCGGTGAATGCACAAGTTTCCAACTTCTTGTTTCATCATCAAGCTGCCCAAGAACTGGCTGAAAACGCACAATTTGCAGCTTTTACACGTATGTCTGCTTTTATTGTTCACGATTTAAAAAATGTAATGGCACAAATTGACCTCATTTTATCCAATTCAGAGCAACATAAAGATAATCCTGAGTTTATTGAAGATACGTTTGAAACTTTAAAGCATACCAAGGCTAGAATGGATAAGATGTTATTTCAACTGAATGAAAAAAATGCCACTCAAGATGGTGCCGATAGTTTAGTTAGCCTATCCCAAAGTGTAAAACAAGTCGTGGAACAAAGGTGTGCATCCTATCTACCCTTGGCTAATGTAACAATCAATAGTGAGACCCCTGTAGTATTAGATAGAGACAAATTATGTAATGTTATTTATCATTTAGTAAGTAATGCCCAACAAGCGACCGCTGATGATGGAAATGTTGATATAATAATAGAATTGTCTGATGATAATAAATATATGTTAATCAATATAGTGGATACAGGCAGCGGTATGAGTGAAGATTTTATTGGTAACCGTTTGTTCAAGCCTTTTGATACGACTAAGGGCAACGCTGGTATGGGCATAGGGGCATTTGATGCTAAGGCCTATTTAGACAAAATAGGTGGCCAGTTACTGGTGCAAAGTAAACTGGATAAAGGCACTATTTTTACATTACGAATTCCAACTAATTAAGAAATTCAAAGGACTTTGACATATGGACAAGATATTGGTCGTTGACGACGATTTAGGGATACAAAAACAACTTAAGTGGAGTTTTTCAGGTTACGAGGTTATTTTTGCGGAAGACCGAATTTCAGCCATCGCGCAATTGAGACGTTTTGAGCCAAAAGTTGTAACCCTAGATTTAGGTTTACCCCCTGATCCAAGTAATGCAAGCGAAGGTTTAGCCACCTTAGAAGAGATTTTAGATTTGGCACCACAAACCAAAGTGATAGTGGTCACTGGTAATAATGATAAAATAAATGCATTGAAGGCGGTGAATTTAGGTGCATATGATTTTTATCAAAAACCAATCGACTCTGACACGATTCAAATTTTAGTTAGCCGTGCCATTAACCTCTTTAATTTGGAAATGGAAAATCGCCATTTGGCAAAAGTAGCACCTTCGATGGACAAGATAATTGGCCAAAGTGAAGGTCTGTTAGTCGCCAGTAGAAAAGCGGAACGTATTTCGCAAACTGATATTAGTACCTTATTGCTTGGTGAAAGCGGGACAGGCAAAGAAGTGTTTGCCCGCAGTATTCATGAGCATAGTTTGCGTAAAGATAAAGCTTTTGTTGCTATTAACTGTGCCTCAATTCCAGAAAATTTATTAGAAAGTGAGCTTTTTGGTTATGAAAAAGGTGCATTTACTGGGGCTAATAAAACCACACCAGGCAAAATCGAAACTGCTCAAAACGGTACGCTGTTTTTGGACGAAATTGGTGATATGCCCATTGGTTTACAAGCTAAAATGCTACGGTTTTTGCAAGAGCGTGTCATTGAGCGTGTAGGAGGACGATCTGAAATACCGATAAATATTAGGGTGATTTGTGCCACTCATAGAGATATTCCAACCATGGTGGCAGACCAAACTTTTCGTGAAGATTTATTCTACAGGGTGGGTGAGATCAGTATCATTATTCCACCACTTAGAGAGCGCGACAATGATGTAGTGTTATTGGCAAAAACGTTCCTAGCACAATACAATGATGAATTTAAAACTAGTCTCAAAGGGTTCAGTGATTCAGCTATAAAAGCCATGAAGCAACATAAATGGCCAGGTAATATTCGTGAACTTCAAAATAAACTTAAATCTGCAGTGATAATGGCAGAAGGTAGCCATATTCAAGCTGAGGATTTAGGATTACTGTTACGAGATGATAGTCCCAGTACCGACACGCTTAATTTACGAGAAGTCAGAGAACATGCTGAAAGTCGGGCTATACGAAACGCTTTTCTAGTGGCTGAGCATAATATGTCTAAAACGGCTGAACTTTTAGGTGTTACTCGACCTACTTTGTATTCTCTTATCGAAAAATATCATTTAGACGATGTTAAAACTGGTGGATAGTTATGTCAAAAAACGTACTCACTTTGAAAACCTAACCATTTGTATTAGCTAACGGTTAATTTACCAGTGTGTATGCTGGTAGTTTTCACCCTCACATATTTTGCTCACAATATTTTTACTTGTGGCAGGTGAACGTTAATTTAGTCAGTGAGTTTGATGTTGTGAGTCTACCCCAACGCAGGGACTACTCGCTTTCATTTATCCTAATAAGCTGGGCGATTATCTCGGGTTGAAAGTTTGTCCTTTAGCTGCAATCGACTGGTTGAATTTATTTGATTAATCAGATACTTTTAATTTTTGAATACGTCAGTGTGCACCACACCACTACCGACAGCTGTTGCAGTTATTATCGTTATACATAAATGCACCGCCGCTATTACGCCATTTACTACGTCTATTGAGAATGACCTTCAGTTTAATTGTGCTTAGATAAACCCAATGCAATGAATCACAAGCTAACAGTTTGGCGTTAATCGGATTATCATAGGTAGTCTAATGACAGTTATTTACTTTTATGACCGTCTAACACCACGCTTACATTATTCTGTGTATTTAAAGCACACGACATAATTTTATCTCAAAGTCATATGATTTTAATATAGAAAACCTCAAGGCTCTAGTTTGCTCTCAAGCTTTATGTGATTGAAGCAATAACGCCTACCTAAACACAACAAGCTGCCATTTATATTACATATTGGTCAAGCCACTACTACTTTGGTTGATGACTCATATTTCTTAGGGCACTTCTTATAATGATTATTGGACTTCCTGTTGTTATATTGTTGGTAGGTATATACATAGATAATTGCGTTTTTTATAGTCGTAATTTTTTTAAAGATAAAACGTTATTTGTTTTTATCCGCCTAGTTAGAACTGTAAACTAACTTGAGTTTTGTCTGTCTTATCTGATCTTGCATTGCAATTATTGAGTTTGAAGGCAAAATGACATTCTTGTACTAATTATCTGGATTTTATGCGTTTTTTAGCTATTATTTTTTTGTTATTTAATTTTGCTGTTCATGCTGGCAATGATTGTGAGGTGTCACTTGACTACGGTGTTGTAGTGAGCGATCAACAGATCAGAGTGATAGGGGATGGTGGACGAACCGTTTACCAGATTAACCACCCTGCACAGCTTATTGTACAAGGTGAATGGATCGACTTAGATGAACATCAAGAGCGTGAACTTTATGAGTTGTCTGCCGGTATCCATCAAGTGGTTCCTAAAATGATATTGCTGGCAAACGAGGGCGTAGAACTCGCTGTAGAAACTATAGAGCAAGTGTACAGTGGTTTGGTGAAAGATAATGAAAGTCAGAAAAAACTCCAAAAATCTCTCGAACGTGTGCAAATGAGTGTTAAAGAGAAGTTCATTCGTGCTAATGATCATTTTTACATGGGCCCTGGAAGTCTGGAGCAAGTCAATGATTTAGTCGACAGTGAACTAGAAGAACAGTTAGAAGAAGCCATAAGCACCTCTGTAGGTGGTATATTATCCGCTATTGGAGGGCTAGTCGCCAATGAGGGCAGTGAAGAGAAAATTGCTGCCATAGCAAACCAGTTAGAAACAATAGGTGGAGAAATTAGTCAATCTGCAGGTTCAAAAGCTCAAACTCTAAAGCTTAAGGCCCAGTGGTTCTGTAATAAATTTAAAGAGTTAGATAAGGCTGAAGATAGACTAAGAGCTTCAATTAAAGAGATTAAGCCTTACAATGTATTGATAACTGGTACGAATGCTTATCTTAAGAAATAACGCATTGAATATGCTAGAGCACAACGCTAGAGTGCCCTAAGATTACTTATACCATCATTTCTAATAACGTATTTAAATAACGCCTACCTATCGTTGTGACCTGCCATTCATCTGTTGATTCAACCAATAACCCACGATTTAACGCAATTTGTAGATTTTTTCTGGTTTTGTCATCTAGGGATAAACCAGTAAAGTCTGAATAATCCGACTTAGGGCATGGTTCCAGCAAACGAAAACGGTTCATAAAAAATTCAAACGGTAAATCCTCTGCGGGTACTACTTTTTTATCATTCGTATAACTGCGAGTTAAATCCATATAACCCTTAGGATGTTTTACCTTAACTGTACGGATGATCTGATTTTTATGGGCTAGTGTGATTTTACCATGTGCGCCACAACCGATACCTAAGTAGTCACCAAAACGCCAATAATTTAAATTATGCTGACATTGTTGCCCCGCTTGACTGTATGCGGATATTTCGTATTGTTCAAACCCTGCTTGCTTGAGTAACTCATCACCCTGTTCTTGAATATCCCACAACAGCTCATCTTCTGGTAATTTAGGCGGTTTGGAATGAAACTGGGTATTGGGTTCAATGGTGAGTTGATACCAAGATAAGTGAGGTGGTTGTTGTATTATGGCGGTGTTTAGATCAAACATGGCATCATCTAATGATTGTTTAGGCAAACCATGCATCAGGTCTAGATTAAAACTATTTAGGTCTATGCTCTTGGCTAATTTTACCGCATTAAGTGCTTGATTTTCATCATGAATACGGCCTAGTGCGGACAGTTTTTCTGGCTGAAAACTTTGCACACCTATAGAAATACGGGTAATACCTGCTTTGACATAATCAGCAAAGCGCTGGCTTTCTATTGTGCCTGGATTGGCTTCCATAGTAATTTCAGCATCGACTAACAAATTGACTCGTTTTTTTACCCCATCTAAAAGAGTCTGTATTGCTTGTGCTGAAAACAAACTCGGTGTGCCACCACCAATAAAAATGCTGTGAATAGCTCTGTCGCCAACCAACTGGGCATCTTCAGTCAAGTCATCTAACAGATGGCTGACATATTCAGTTTCAGGTAACACCTGACCTTTTTGTCCGTGAGAATTAAAATCACAATAAGGACATTTTTGCACACACCAAGGAATATGAATATACAATGAAAGAGGTGGTAGTTTGAGCATAAGTGGTTGTGACAAGTCTTTAACCTATTTGATTTTGTAATTGAACTAACAGCAATCTTAAGGCTTTACCGCGGTGACTTAAGATATTTTTTTGTTCGGGTGATAATTGGGCGGAACTACTGTTTTGCTCTTTTACCCAAAATATAGGATCGTAACCGAATCCATTTTCTCCTTGTTGCTCAGTCGTGATCTCGCCACTCCATTCACCTTGGCAAATAATAGGCATGGGATCTTCAGAATGGCGCATATACACTAATACACATAAGAACTTGGCTTGTCGTTTACCTATTGGGATATCAGCCATGACATTCAGTAACTTGGTAATATTCGTTTTATCTGTAGCTTGGTCCCCTGAATAGCGTGCAGAATAAACACCGGGTTCGCCGCCCAAGGCATACACAGCCAAACCAGAATCGTCAGCAATAGCGGGTAAACCTGTCTGTTTGGCAGCATTACGTGCTTTGATAATCGCGTTCTCAACAAAAGTAGATCCTGTTTCGGCTACTTCAGTTACATCAAAATGACTTTGTGGTAATACCTCAATATCTAAATCTAACAATATACCAGCAAGCTCTTTGACTTTTCCTTTGTTGCCAGTAGCAAGGACTATTTTTTTATTCACATTTTATCCTTTAAAATCATAACGACGTTGCGTAATACAGTAAAGACATCAGTTTTTCTTTACTTGTAATTACATCAATAAATTTCTATTATCGGGCATAATAGATCACAATATAATATCACTTTTCAAGGATGTAAGATGAAATTCTCTCTGAGCGCTCTATTTTTTCTTTCAACAGTCGTCATCGCTGAGCCTGAGCATTTAATTGACGTTGAATTAGTAGAAAGCATTATTCCAGCCAATCCTATCGAACGTGTTCCACCAAAGTTCCCAACTAATGCAGCCAGAAATGGTAATGAAGGTTGGGTAAAGCTAAGCTTTGTTGTGGATGAAAATGGTGCAGTGCTTGATCCTGTTATTGAAGACTCATCCGGGATCCGTGGTTTCGAAAAGGCGAGCTTAAGAGCCGTCAAACAATGGCAATATTCTCCAGCTACCCGCAACGGAAAAAATATCGAACAGTGTCGCAATAGCGTACAAATGGATTTTAAATTAGATAAATCAATAAATGGTGGGAGAAAACGTTTTGTTAGGGAGTATAAAAAAGCAGAAGAGGCGCTAAAGACAAGCGATATCATTTTAGCTGAACAACTTATAACTAAAATGGGTGAAGGTAAAATTTGGAATAGCTACGAAGACGCGTGGTTTTGGATGCTGAAGTCCGAGATTGAAAAAGCACAAGGCCGTGACAATTCTCAATTAAGTAGTCTCAATAGAGTTATATCCTCTAATAAAAGCAGCACGTATGTCGGTGATCAGTACTATATTTATCTTTTACATCAAAAATTTATTTTAGAAATTAAAGCATCGTTATTTTCAGATGCTTTAGAGACATTTGCACAAATTGAGCAGCGCCCTGATAACGAAAAAACAGTCAATACCCTAGACAAATATGCTAATCAAGCTCGTCAGATCTTAAAAAACCAAGATTTTATTGTTGTGCAAGGAAAAGTCGGTAGCAATGGTGATTGGTGGCATTCCCTTAGTCGTAACCGTTTTATGTTTAGCGATATCTCGGGCACGCTGGACACGGTAGAACTGCGATGTGATAACAAAAGGGAAAAGTATACTGTTGCAGAATATACAGAATGGAAAATCCCTAAAAGTTGGGGCCGCTGCAAAATAATGGTGATTGGCGACACCCAAGCGAACTTCAATTTAGTTGAAATTCGCCAAGATGCCTAACATGCCACTCTGATAAATTAAGGTTAAGGTGTCTTTTTACCTCGACCTTTATTCTTGCGCTTTTTGATTTTCGCGGTACGCTTTGCTTTTATGACTGCTTTTTTGGTCTTATTGCTAATTTTTTTCTTAGCTGGCGGTTTAGCTTCTTTGTTAACGGGACGCAACGCTGCAATTACCCTGCGCTTTAACACTTGTTCGGTATAACGTTCAATCTTAGGTACTATGCCAATATCGTGAGCTTCAACAATAGAAATGGCGGTGCCTTTGTTACCCGCGCGGCCTGTGCGACCGATACGATGTACATATGTATCAGCTGTGCGCGGCATATCGTAATTAATGACGTGGCTAATATTCTCCACATCAATGCCACGGGCTGCTACGTCGGTAGCAATTAATATCTTTACATCGCCTGTACGAAAACGCTCCATAGCAGTATTACGTTTATCTTGAGGCATTTCACCTTGTAGCCACACACAATCAATATCAACCGATTGTAGCTGGCCAACCAACGTCGCTAAGCGTTCACGAGTTTTAACAAAAACGATGGCAGTTTCTACTTGTGTATTCAAAACATGTATTAACAATTCTAATTTATGATTCGCATTGTCTGCCAGATGTATCCACTGATGAATAATACCTTTCTCTTTTCTGCTTGAATCGGCTTCTAGTTCAACAGGATCGTTGAGTAACTCATCAGAAAAACGGGCAATACCGTTTCCTTCAAGGGTGGCTGAAAACAACATCGTTTGTTTACGCCATCGGGCTTCCGCAGCAATTTGATTCACAATAGGAGAAAAACCCATATCCAACATACGATCAGCTTCATCTAAAATTAAACATTCGATATCACGACAATCGAAACTTTCTTTTTCGATATGATCAAATAAACGGCCAGGTGTGGCGACTAAAATATCGAGATTTTGATCCAATAAATCATGGTCGGTACCGTAGTTGATGCCACCCGTTATTACACCACATGTGATATGTGGCACATATTTACTAATCGCTTTAGCTTGCTCAAAAATTTGTAAGGCCAATTCGCGGGTAGGGGTAAGGATCAAAATTCGCGTCGACCCCGGTTGGCGTCTAGGGTAATCTAACAAAAACTGGCAAGCAGGTAATAAAAATGCTGCCGTTTTACCTGTGCCTGTAGGGGCAGAGGCTAATATATCTTTGCCATTCATGGCTTGCGGGATGACCAGAGATTGAATACTGGTGGGCTCTTTGTAACCTAAATCCGTTACAGCGTGGATCAGATCATCGTCTAGTTCTAATTGTTCAAACATGTATGTTTAAGCCTTGTTTTAATCGTTGGCTTTGAAATTAAAGTGATTATAAAGGAGTGGCGAGGTAAATGCTTATGCATTTTAAGACAATGCGTTGCTCGCAACATTATCCAGCGTTGCAGCCGCCTATCTTTCTCAGACAATATCACCCTTGTTCAACCTTTTTTTTATAACAGTCAAAAGTTAGACACTAGAGTCGGTGACAAAGCGGACAAAAAAAAGTGGAGTCATCACAATAGCTGTATCTAATTACTAGGTAAATTAAGCGCAGCAAAATGAACTTTGGAAGCATTGTTTTGCCCATTGCAAGATGAGTAGCTTGGTGATCCTCTTGATAGTGGACATAAGTCAATTGAGAACGTCTCAGGTTGTAATGTCTAAACTTTTCTTTGCCTCGATTGAATGACTTGATGGGAAGTCAATTGTTTGAGAACGTACGTCTTTTGGGAGCTTACTTAAGAACGTTTAATGTCGCATGGCAAGTGTGAATGTTATTTATTGAAAGAAACATTAAGTAGCTGGCCCAAGTATCAAAAACCTGTATGAGCTATCGTCAGAGCTTGATTATGAAATAATCTAAAAAATAGAAGGTTACAAAAATAGCCCATATGATTTATCTTGTCTATGGTTTCCTCACTTAGCTAAAATAATTTAGCCAATACAACTTAGCATTAGGTACTCGATTTAAATATGTTTAACAAAACTAACTTGCAAGCGGCTTTAAGCAAACAAACCTGGGCAAAAGGGTTAAGACTTCATCAGTTGAACTCTGTGGTCAGCGCTGCCTTAAATGAGCAGGTATTGAGAGGTTCCGTTAAAAGTGAATCTAATCGAAGCGAAACTTACCTGACACGTTTTGAATATGATGAAAGCAAGGGCCGAGCTCAGGCATATTGTAATTGTTACCTTAAATACGATTGCAAACATGCCGCTGCATTAGCTCATCATTATTTGGAACGTATACATGTTAGTTCGGCATCAAACAACTCAATTCAAGAATGGCTAAATAACTTTTCATCTCAAGAACCTCTAGTTTTTCAGCAAAAAAAAGCGCTGTTGTATTTTCTTAATCAGAATAATTCTTTGCCAGATGATTATTTACAGCTGGCAGTAAAAAGTTCTAGTCTGAAAAAAAGTGGTGGCTGGAGCCGAACCCTGACTTACGAAAATTTAGATAGTTACCTCATTAAACAGCCGTTTGTTGACGACCAAGATGTGCAAATCATTAGTTCTGTGATCAGAAGCCAGCATTACTCAAGTGATATCAAATTATATAAAGTATTTCATTTGTTGGTTAGTACCGGACGGTGTTTCTGGCGAGATAACGCAGATTTAAATCACCCTATCTCCTTAGGTGAGCCTCTAAAAGCAAGTTGGCAGTGGCAAAAGCGCAGTACTGTTCACAAGCTCACCCTAGTACTAGAAGATACTAATACTGACACCGTATTGATAAAGTCACAGCCAATTAGTTACTACAACCCTAAAACTAATAGTTTAGGCTTGGTTGAAACGGACTTGAATAGTGAGTTTGATGTTCAATTTCTGCATAGCCCGGCATTTTCTGAAGAAAAAATGCCTTGGGTGTTGAGTAAACTGGATATGACTCTAGGTGATTTAGCTCAAAAATTACCAAAACCTATACTTAAAAAAGAGTTTGTTTTAGCGCGTCCGGTACCGCATATACGTCTTACTACGCCAAACAAAAACCAAGCTTATAATACTCAACTTTCGTTGTTATTTGCTTATCAAGGCCAATTTATAAGCCCTTTAAATAATAAACATAAATTACCCAGTGAAGGGAGTGAAGACAGCATTTATCGTGATTTTTCTTTTGAAAAAATGATAATGGAGTCGCTTAAAACGTGGCATTTTATTTCTCAGTCACAATTTAGTACATCATATAAGGGTTTTGAAGGAGGGTATATGATGACCTTGCAAGGACGGCATCTTAATTTATCGTTCTTACATAATCATCTGCCACAGTTGCAGAAGCAGGGATGGCAAATAGAGTACGATGAAAGTTTTCATTATCAAGAGTTAGACACTGATAGCGTATTTGATGCCAATGTAGAACAAGATGAGGGCCATGATTTCTTCTCCATTGGTTTAAGTTTAAATATTGATGGTCAAAGTGTAGCGGCTTTTCCTATATTGCTCAGTGCATTAGAGCAATTGCCTAAAGATATTCTGCTAAACGACGACACTTACATCGACACTGATGAAAAAGTATTTGTTGATCTTTCTGGTGGAAAATTCATTGCGCTGCGTTATCAAAGTATTCGGCCTTTACTGAGCCAGTTTGTTGAGCTATTGATGCCAGGTGTTTTGCAAGACGATGGCACGATGCAGTTGTCTCGTTTTCAGGGTCATCAAACTTTAAATGAATTAGATAATCAAGGAATTATCACCAAAGGTGCGACTAAATTACGGAATTTGGCTGAGAAATTACGAAATTTTAACGCGATCCAAGCTGCTCCTATCCCTAAATTATTACTTGCTGAATTACGGGAATATCAACATCAAGGATTAAATTGGCTACAGTTTTTACGTGAATATGAGCTAAATGGAATTTTGGCTGACGATATGGGCTTAGGTAAAACAATTCAAACATTGAGTCATTTGTTACTTGAGAAAGAGCAAGGTCGGTTAAATGGACCAAGCTTAATTGTTGCGCCCACCAGTGTGCTATTTAATTGGGCCAAAGAAATAGATAAATTTACACCTGATTTGTCATATATTGTGATTAATGGAGCCAAGCGCCAAGAGAATTTTGAGCAGTTGGATCAATACGACATTGTGATCACCAGTTATCCACTAGTGTTAAAAGACACTGAAGTGCATCAGCAGCATGTTTATTACTACTTAATTTTAGACGAAGCCCACTACATTAAAAATCCAAAAACAAAGCTCTATAAAGCAATGTTGACACTCAAGGCCAAGCATAAGCTTTGTTTGACAGGCACACCAATGGAAAACCATCTTGGTGAATTTTGGGCTCAGTTTAATTTTTTACTACCCGGTTTTTTAGCTGGATATCAACAGTTTACTCGTTTGTTCAAGACACCGATTGAAAAACATAATGACCATGAGCGCAAGGTTTTACTTAATCAACGTATTAAACCCTTTATATTACGTCGTAGCAAAACCTTGATTGCTAAAGAATTACCAGAAAAGACGATTATCATACAGACACTAAAAATTGAGGGTAAACAGGCCGAATTATATGAGTCTGTGCGTTTGACTATGGATACTCGTTTAAAAGAAATTATCGCAGCAAAAGGTCTGCAGCGCAGCCAAATTGAAATTCTAGATGCATTATTAAAATTGCGTCAGGTGTGTAATCATCCTCAGCTTTTATCGTTGCCTAGCGCTAAGTCTATTAAACAATCGGCTAAGTTAGAGTTTTTGATGGAAACCTTACCAGAGTTAGTTGAAGAGGGAAGAAATGTCCTTATTTTTTCTCAGTTCACCAGCATGTTGGCATTAATAGAAATAGAGTTAGTAGCCAGCAATATACCTTATGTGAAACTCACAGGTAGCAGTAGAAACCGCCAAGAAATAGTTGAACAATTCCAGTCTGGTAAGGTACCTGTATTCTTAATTAGCTTAAAAGCGGGGGGGGTTGGTTTGAATTTAACTGCTGCCGATACGGTGATCCATTTTGATCCTTGGTGGAATCCCGCAGTGGAAAACCAAGCTACCGACCGTGCTTACCGTATAGGTCAAGATAAACCTGTGTTTGTATATAAGTTGATTATTGAAAATTCTATTGAAGAAAAGATTCTTGAGATACAAAATAAAAAAGCAGAGCTAGCCAATGCGTTGTTATCTGAAGAAGTTAGCCAAGGAAACTTAAGTTTAACTGACGATATTTTAAATACCTTATTAGCTCCCTTAACCTAAATAAATGATTTATATAGGTTAACTATGGTGTTGTTAATTAGACATTAAAACAATTTATAACTGTCATTGGCGTATGATTTTATTGTCATACGCCTAAAAGCATGACATTAACTTTAACCATTCTTGTTAAAAGAAGCGTATTTTTATACTTTTTATACTTATTGGAAAAGTATACTTCGTAAAAGCAGGTGGTGAATATTTGGCACATAAAAATTGCTATAATGTGTATTTTTAAGGGGCTTAGTCAGTAATTAAATTTAAATCGACTCTAATTTTTTTACTATGTTACTGTTGCTAAAGTCCTCAATAGTGCCAACAAATACCTTATCTTTACTATTAGTCTGAGGATATGGTAATAGCTTAAACTCAGAACATAACCTTTCACCTGCTTCAGTGTATGCTAAAGCTATAAAACCCTTAACACGACTGAAAAAAGCTTTATTTGATTTCAGTTGAAGCAATAGGTGCTGCAGTAAAACGGGTAATAAGTATTTTTTCTGAAAATCTTTTTTGATTACAACACTAGGTACATACAGATAAATATCCCTAGAATATTCACTTTTTACCCCCTGTATTTTATCTTCAGTTATCTCGCCGTTTCGTAATTGTATAAATTCACTTTTATCTAACATGACAAACCCAACTTGAGCGACTAGTTGCCCAGCTAGTAACATACCAATAAAGAGATCTAAGTTTTTATGGCGTAACCTAGACCAATGCTCAAGTTCATTATTATTAGGATGATAGCTGTCAATGCCGCTTGCTGATAATGATATTGAAGATGTAACAACGTCTTGCACAGTCCACTTAGCATTAAGCAAATCTTGATATGTGACAACTGAAAAATTAGTATTATCATGGCTAAATGTTATCAGTTTTTGCGTCAACCAGTTAGGAACATCAAGAGCGAAGGCCTGAAAATACCAGTTGAACCATTCTAGCCACTGAGAGAGAGAATACTCAGTCTCCGGAACAAGAAGTTCGAGCATTACATTACGCTTAAATACCGAATTCTGCTGTAAATAATTACGTATATCCTCAAATGTTTGCTGAGAAAATAAGTTTGCTTTAAAAGCTACTTCAGACTCAAAAAAAACAGTGAGATTAGACATCGATATCATTATTTTTTCTATTTCGTTTAATCATAAATATTAGCAATACTGCGAGCAACCCTGTGCTTACACCAGCACCTAATATTGCAAATATCTCAGCATTTGTTAACCATTTGCTTTCTAACAAACGTTTAAATAACTTAAATAAATAGGGAGCTATTTCAAACACAAATAAAATTATGGCTATCAAATATAAAACCTTATTTTTTCTATCATGTTCAATTCCTTGGCGAATGCTTATCTTGTATTGTAAAAATTGTTGGTTTTTTTCATGCAGCTCATAGTGCTGATTAATACCAAAGCAGTTATTGATTGTATTAGCTAATTGTTGTGCTGTGAGGTACTTAAATATTTTTATATCCCAAAATGGCATTGTTGCTGCAAACTGATTAGTGATTTTTTCTAATACACCGAGTTCTGAAATCGTATTTTTATTAATTGCTTTCATCACGTGACTGTTAGTGCGTAATACGGCAGCTTCTTTAAATACTAAGGCTTCTATTATGAATAAAAGAACGCTATCAGAGCTTAATTCAGGAAACTTATGATCGCCGTCTCTTTTGTCAATTCGTAAGACGCTATTTCGACCTACGAAGATATCGCTACTATCGTATTGTGCAACATTGTTAGTCATTTGCTCTTTTAATTCACAGGAGATTATTTGTGCTGACATGTCGTTAGACGCATAGGTTTCGTTGGCAAAGTAATAAGGTAACACCTTGTCTAAGATAGCTTCGCGAGTAGACAAGCAAATTTTAGCTGCGGTTGGAATAATAGAAACATTGTATTGTGTTGCCAGCATATCGTTTAATGTCAGGATACCTTGTTCGGTTCTCACCGTGAGATTATCTTGAGAAGCGCGATCTAACAACTGCGATGCTGCCAGTGACTTTTCGTGAAGGAGCAAAGTAACACTAGCTAGGCGGGTTCGTTTGTCGGTAGTAATAAATAAACTGGCAGTTTCGTAGCATTCTTGTTCAGCCGAGCATTCATATTGATCGAAGCAGGCAAGATCGTATTCACCAAAATAATCACGGATTAACGATATATGTACCTGACTAGACATTTCAGTACTGAATCGTATCTGAAGCTCTCTGATCAGATTTTCGGCCAAGGGAGTTGGCAAAGATGCTTTACTGGATAAATTTTGAAAAGTCGAAGCAATATTCAAAGAGCCAGGAATGGATATGTAAATATTGCCAGAGAAAACTTCTGAAGCTGACGACATTGTTGAACCTATTATCTAAGCGGTGGTGAACTATTTCACAGAGTGTAGGAAGAATAAAGGATGTGCCTAAACTATTTAAGAGTGAATGGTTTAACAACGTTTAAAAGGGAAAGTTAATTACATGAGCTTGTATCAAATTTCGTGTAACTGCCACCATTTATTGTTTCAACATGTGTAACGTTGAGGATAAACCTTGTCCACCATGTTTGACAGGGTGAAATGAAATTTGTCATCCGCATATTTTGTATGCGCTTTTTCAAAACTTGAAGGAGGTAGTCTCAATGCCATCATCAAATTTACAGCCTTCTTTGTCACTACTTTGGTCTTCCATCAAACTTATTGATATAATGTGTTGAATCTATTTTATATGTATAAGCCATGACCAATACAGCATCAACCGTACAATCACCTTGCGTTCAAAATTGTTGTCTTGATAACAACGATATGTGTCAGGGATGTTTTAGAATGTTAGATGAAATTTTAATTTGGGGCACTGCAACAGTAAGACAGCAAATTGATATTGTGCAAGAGTGTGCCTCACGTAAGCGTGAAAAAATTCAACGTGGGTCGCGTTAGTGCATATTACTCTAGCCCCGATGGAAGGAGTGGTTGATCATTTGATGCGCGACATGTTGACCCAAGTGGGTGGGTTTGATTTGTGTGTGACTGAATTTATGAGAATTGTTGATCAACTCATGCCTAAACGTGTGTTTTATAGAATATGTCCTGAACTCAATAATCAAGGTTGCACACCTAGTGGAGTGCCAGTTAAAGTCCAACTATTAGGACAACATGCAGACTGGTTGGCTGAAAATGCTTACCGCGCCATTGAGCTTGGCTCTCATGGGGTTGATCTTAACTTTGGTTGTCCTGCTAAAACCGTTAATAAAAGTAAGGGCGGTGCGATATTACTGCGAGAGCCTGAAACTATCCACAAGATAGTCAGTACCGTGCGCCAAGCTGTTCCAAAAGATCACACTGTGAGCGCTAAGATGCGTTTGGGGTTTGATGATACATCTTTGGCGATAGCCAATGCACAGGCTATCGCTGATGCTGGGGCTGACTCATTAGTTATTCACGCTAGAACAAAAGTTGACGGTTATAAACCACCTGCTTATTGGGACTGGATTGCCAAAATAAAGCAATATGTCGATATTCCTATCGTGGCCAATGGTGAAATATGGAATAACAATGATGCTCTCAATTGCCAACATCAATCACAATGTGACAACATCATGTTAGGTCGTGGGGCTTTGGCTATGCCAAATCTGGCTCAGGTGATCAAAAATCATAAGGCACATATGCTATGGGAAGAAGTTAGGGAGTTGTTGGTACGATATTCTGGCTACGAATTGTTTGGTGACAAAGGTAAATATTATCCTAACCGTGTGAAGCAATGGTTGGGTTATTTGAGCCGTCAATATCCAGAAGCTGAGACTTTGTTCATGCGTATTCGAGCGTTAAAGAGCTCAGATGAAATTCTGCAGCAAATCCAGTCCTAGTAAAACCTTACAGATATCATTAGGATAACTTAATTACCTAATCTTAGTTTATTGCTTCACAACGATAAAGACATAAATACAGGGAAAAAAATGAAGATTTTAAATAAAAAGCGACAATCTTTTAAATTAGCTATGGTTGCTGGTCTTTTGGCTTTAGTGGGTTGTTCAGGCAAAGATGAGGCCAAAGAACCAGCATTTAAGATTAACCAAAATCCTTTTCCAAGTACCTACCAACCGATTCCCAGCGATAGTGTTTTAATCACTAATGCAACTATTCTAGACGGTGTTGGTGGCGTCTTTGAGGACAGTGCAGTATTACTGCAAGATGGTAAGGTTGTTGCAATCGGTAACGATTTATCTGTACCTGATGGTGGCGTAATTGTTGATGCTAAAGGCAAATGGGTTACCCCTGGTATTATTGACGTGCATAGCCACTTAGGTGTGTATCCTGCTCCTGGTGGAACTGCACATTCTGATGGTAACGAAGCAACTAGCCCGGTAACTGCAGAAGTATGGGCTGAACACTCTATTTGGCCACAAGATGCTGGCTTTCAACGAGCCCTATCAGGTGGCGTTACTGTTATGCAAATTCTTCCAGGCTCTGCAAATTTAGTTGGCGGGCGTGGCGTGACAGTCAAAAATTTGCCAGGTACAACTGTACAAGATATGAAATTCCCTGATGCCCCTTATGGTATGAAGATGGCCTGTGGCGAAAACCCTAAAAGAGTGTATGGCAAAAAAGGTGGACCTTCTACACGAATGGGTAACGTGGCTGGCTATAGACAAGCTTGGGCTGATGCACAGGATTATCAGCGTAAATGGGATAAATATTACGCTGATCATGAGTCAGGTAAAAAAGACGCTAAAGTGCCTAAACGAGACCTGAAACTTGAAACTTTAGCTTTGGCTTTAAAGGGAGAGATTTTAGTGCACATGCACTGCTACCGTGCTGACGATATGGGGACTATGTTGGATGTAATGAAAGAGTTTGATTACAAAATAGCGGCGTTTCATCATGCAGTTGAGTCTTATAAAATAGCTGATCAATTAGCACAGGCAGGAGTTTGTTCAGCAATGTGGGCCGATTGGTGGGGATTTAAATTTGAAGCTTATGACGGAATTCAAGAAAACATACCCATGGTTCATGCCGCCAAAGCCTGTGCGATAGTGCACTCCGATAGTGACTTGGGTATTCAACGATTAAATCAAGAAGCGGCTAAAGCGTGGGCTAATGGTCGCAGAGCCGGTATTGATATTAGCCAGGCTGAAGCGTGGCAATGGTTATCGGCTAACCCCGCTAAGTCTTTGGGTATATTTGAACAAACAGGCTCTTTGGAAAAAGGTAAAAATGCTGATGTGGTCATTTGGTCAACTGATCCCTTTTCAACCTATGCTCAAGCAGAGCATGTTTATTTAGATGGAGCACTGATCTACGATCGCAATGATCCAGCGTCGTGGCCGGTGAGCGATTTTGAGTTAGGACAACCCGGTGAAGGAGACAGCAAATGAACAAACTAATTAAATATTCATTGCTTGGCAGTATGTTATTAACTCAGGTTGTTGACGCCAAAAATATCGCCATTGTAGGGGCTAAAGTGTATACCATGTCTTCACAAGGAACACTTGAGAATGCCACTGTGCTGATAAAGGATGGCAAGATCCAAAAAGTTATGCAAAGTGAACCTGCGTTAGTTGGATACGAGATTATTGACGCAAAAGGTAAAGTAGTAACACCCGGTTTGATCGGTGCAAGCACTACCCTAGGATTAGTCGATGTAGGCTTTTCTGGAGGCACAAATGACAGTAATTCTAGTTTGACCAGTATTTCTAAAACCGGTGCGGCTTTTGATGTCTCTTATGCCATCAATCCTGATTCGTCGTTAATGGCGATTGCTCGGATTGAAGGCGTTACAACCGCCGCCACTTCAATGGGGAGCACTGGGCAACTGTTTAGTGGTCAAGGAGCTTTGATTTCTTTAGGTGATGTGAACGAACCGGTTATCCAAGCAAGAGCATTTATCAGCACTAGAGTAGGTAACATCGGTGCTGACACTATGGGAGGCTCTAGAAGTGTACTGTGGGTCAGTCTCGAAAAAGCTTTGGCTGAGGCTACGTTTGCAATGGGTAAATCACTGACACCAAGCGATGAATGGCATGGGGAATTAAGTAGAGCTGATATTGCGGCACTAGTACCTATTGTAAAAGGCGAGATACCACTTTTAGTCGATGCCCGCAGAGCGGCTGATATTCGTCAGGTTATCGCTTTAAAACAACGCCAACCACAATTGAATATTGTCATTACCTATGCAACTGAAGGTTGGCGTATCGCAAAAGAGTTGGCAAATAACAATATCCCAGTGATCCTTGACCCCGAAGCAAACTTACCCTTTGGTTTTGACCAATTAGGTTCAACCTTGAAAAATGCGGGGCGATTAGCCGCTGCCGGTGTCAAAGTAAGCATTGGCATGGAGACTCATAATATTCGCTTGGCAAGGCAACATGCAGGTAATGCTGTTGCTAATGGATTAAGTTGGGACCAAGGCTTAGCTGCTTTAACTATCAACGTGGCTAAGCTTTATGGTATCGATGATAAGTTGGGCAGCCTCGAGGCTGGAAAATTAGCCGATGTAGTTATTTGGTCTGGTGACCCTCTTGAGGTGACTGAGACAGCCGAATTGGTATTGATTGCGGGAGAAACTATCGAAATGCAGTCTAGGCAAAGTAAACTCAGAGACCGTTACTTACAATTACAAAAGGGTAAACGTATGCAGTATGTTCGTCCTTAACTAAGTGCTAAGAATTAGACTGATAGACAATAAAAAACCGAGTTAATTAACTCGGTTTTT
>CAZMDX010000314.1:0-12618 GCA_964564805.1 uncultured Pseudoalteromonas sp.
TCAAAACAAGCGCCTCCCACTGTTGTGCAAACCAGTTTTAAATATTGCTTTTGTTTATGATGATGAACTGCTTTTATTCAAACAGGTTATCGATTGGTGTTTTTACACTGCATGTCGGAACTACTGTCTTAAGCGTTAGGATCGTTTAGGTCCGCTTATCGCTCATACCTGCCAATCAAGTTTGATTAATTTTATGATGATTTTTCGCTTAATATCGTTTGATAGAAGGAATTCCCTTATGACAGCTAAAGGTCGATTCAAGCCTTTTATAGACTTGGAGCTTATGACGGCTATTTGCACAATTCGAAAGTACGAGAAACCAGATATAATAAACCTGCGGAAGCAAAATTAATACTCATCGACACCAGAACGAGCCGATCCTAAATGATTATAATTATAAAGCTTGATTTTTTTTGGGGACTGTTAGAAAGTTACATTGGGTAAAATTTAAACCTCGGCTGTATAATTAACGGCACTTTGAAGAAAAGTCTTATAAAAACTTTTTTAACTCTTTAATGACCTTTTGGAATTTATTAGCCCCCAATGGATGCAACCTTAGTCAGTATTGATATTAAAAACCAACTCGTCGATGCCTTGGCTCTTACTCAAGATGGTATTGGTATATTCGATGCCAATGATTCGTTAGTCTACTGCAATACTATGATTGCTAATTTGTTTGGACTCTCACCTGAGCAGGCTACCGGTATGACCTTCGACTCCTTAATAGCCCATAGTTTTGAAAGTAAATCAGGTCTGAATATTGAAACAGAATCTTTGCCTACTTGGCTAGCTAACGCGCACGAACTCAGACGTTCTAAGAAATTTAGAAGCTTTGAAGTCGACTTTCATAATGGGCGATATTTTTTGGTGACCGAACATACCTCGAAAGACAATACGGTACTCACGTTTTGCACTGAAATTAGTGCACAAAAAAAAGTCACAGCCGACTTAAAGCTGCTTAATGATAAGTTGTCTATTCAAGCCAGTCACGACTCGCTAACTGGTATACTCAACCGTCAGTTTTTTTACAGAAGTGCCGAATCAGAATTATCTCATTGTAATCGAAAACAAAAAAAAGCGGTTTTTGTAATGCTTGACCTAGACTACTTTAAAAAGATCAACGATACATTTGGACATCAATGCGGCGATATAGTGCTAAAAGAAGTAAGCGCTACCATTACATCGATACTCAGAGATTATGATATTTTTGGCCGTGTCGGTGGTGAGGAGTTTGCTTTGTTTTTATCTGAAGTAGATGAACTCGAAGCGGTATGTATCGTTGAAAGGATCTTACAGAAAATTCGAATTATTCAACTACCAACTTCTATGGGGTCAATTCAAATTTCGGCATCAGCCGGTATGGCGATCAATAAAGACGAATCCATAAATCTAACACAATTAGCAAAAAATGCAGATGACGCTTTGTACAGAGCGAAATCTTTGGGGCGTGACAGGCTAGAAATAGCAGAGTGACTTACCGATGTACTATTATTTTTTATTCTTGTATTGATATGATGACTGTTGAGAGATTAAGAGTGAGTTTCAAAATATTTTAATAGGGCCAAATAATCAGTCTAAAATCGTAAAGCGTTTTTAGTGAAATTTACGACCAAAGTTGTCACTGTCTTAGGCATAGATTAACCTGAATATAAGCTAGTCATGCCCTTTATATGTCTATTCTAATGTGGGATAAATCCCCAGTATTAATAAGCTTCACAGCACTTTGGCTTGCGTAAGCATATACATTTAAATAATAATAAAGTATTTGGTTCAAACACGCTTCGCATTTCCTGGGGTTGGATTTGGACTTACATTTTGCTTAGTACCATACATGCCTCAACATAACTTGCACTTTATTTAACCTTTTTCTGAACCTGAACCATGTGTACGGCGATTGATTAATCCTCCTTTAGTTGAGGCGCTGAATAAATGCAGATAGCTATGTACTGAAGTGTTTGAGAGTCTTCCAATTAACAGCGAACACAAATCAGGTTTAAATGCTCATCAGGAAAAGCTTCACTATGAATGTGAAATTAGTATAGAAAAATGAGCTACCTCAGGATTCCAGTCCATCTGATAACATTTTTTTTCTCAAAAACTTTAGGGACATCAGTCAAAATGATCCCGTTACCGATAGTATTTTTGTTATTTGAGGTGACGGGGTCGTTGGACATGGATTAATACATATCGACGATAGCTGCCGGTTCTCCCGATATAGATGCTGATTAATAAGTTAGAGTAAATTTTACGACATTAAGGAAAAGGGTAGAAACGTTCTACCCTTTTCCTTGGATTACTGTGTGCATGATCCTTCCTCAGTGAGGTTATTAACCGACTAATCGCCAGACTTAATTTCGAAACTAGTGAGGGATAAAAACGTCCAAGTTTCGCCTTCTTTTACAAGTGTCTCAATTAGACCCGTTGTTGAACGCTTGCGCTTCATTTCATAGTTCTCAGCCACTGTCACAGAGTTATAATATACAACGGCGGTATCACCAACGACGACTACGGCAACTGGAAACAATTCATAAATAAGGGTCTTGCCAGCTTGTTGGTCGAACCTTGACCACTTAGTAACAGAAGAGTTGTCTCTTGGCTGGGGCCAGGATGCACCCCACGCAACCAAATCTTCATGAGTGTATTTAGTAGGCCACTTTCCATTTCCAGCCACTTCGTCCTCCCAAGATTGGGTGACTACCGACCAAACTGCTGTCTGTTCTTTGCTCCATTCATCGGCCATAACAAAGCTTGTCAAGCTGATCAGAACCACCATTGAGGTCAATCGTAATATGTGTTTCTTCATCTCTTATATCCTTGATATGAGGTTACGCTTGTAAAAAGTCACCTACCGCACGTGAAACCATTCGTCTCAAAAAACGTAGTACATTGTCAAAGCTAAAGCAAGCTAGTTACCAGGGAAAGGGGGCTCATCACTTACTGCATACTTACCCAAAACTAAATCCACCCCCAAATTACTGTTATGGTTATTTATTAAAGCGTTAACTTTTAATATTTTACCTTTATACATAAAAGTGTGACTCGAAGATGTAAATCGAACGTTGAAAAATGGCTCAAAATAACCACGTCTGACATTCAGCACTTTGGCTTAATTGTGATTTAGTTGTGGCTTAGTTGTGATTTGTAAACAGGCTATAGCAATCAGGTGGTTGTGGATATTTGACGTAAATCTTGGCTAATTAGTTTATTGCTCATGATGATGCACTTTGCTGTTGCACTGGTAAGAAGGCATCTTAATCATGTCACCATATGGTACTTAATTTTTTTAGAAACCAGATAGGAAATGTAGGGCTTATCAAAACCTATAATATTGATGTTTTTGATACAAGTTTAACAAACATCTGATGATTCAAAAAAGCTGCCATCAGGCAGCCTTTTTGATTTTGTATTTAAAACATAAAATAAAGCTAACTCAATAATCTTGTAAACCATATCCAAATTTAAATAATGCATGCTCAGCATCTTGTGCAAGAGGAATATCTGCGTAATTCACCGGCCATGAATAAGGTGACTGACCGACGGGCTTGAAACCCTCAGTAGCAAACAAAAAGTCTGCCACTCCAGCGCCCTCAGAACCGGGCAGCCATGCGGCGACAAAAGCATCACTGTTGGTAAGATCATCTTTAATCAGCAATACGCGACCTGAAATCAGTACCACAATGACCTTTTTATCGAGATTTTTACAACCCATAATTAAATTTTTGTGCGCTTGGGTTAACCTTAAATCATCGGTGTCGCCATACCCTTCTGCATAAGGACTTTCACCAACTACTACCACGGCTTTATCAGCGGACATACCCGGATAACAGCCTTGCTCTGCGTATTCAACGTTTATACCTACGGCATTAATACCATCAAAGATGGTAGTGGCACCCAGATAGTTTTCAGCTTGTCCTTGCCATTGGATTGACCAGCCACCGCTTTGCAATCCACTATTATTAGCATGCGTGCCCACTACTGCAATCGATTCATTGGGTAACAGTGGCAGAGCATCATTTTCACTTTTTAATAGCACTAATGATTCTCTAACCGCTTGGCGAGCGACAGCTCTGTGCTGGTCTGAGCCAATTTGAGTAGCGAACTCTTCTTTTCCAAATGGATCTGAAAATAAGCCAAGTTTAAATTTCATAGCTAAAATCCTATTTACCGCATCATCAATACGGCTCATGGGTACTGTTTTATCAATTACTGAAGCTTTCAGTTTTGACATAAACTCATTGTGATTGCCCGGTTGCATTGCTATATCCACACCTGCGTTAATTACCGTATGGGGCTCACCAAAGCGGATCCCGCCATTCCAGTCGCTTACTACAACGCCTTGAAATCCAAGCTCACCTTTTAATACGTCGGTAACCAAGTGAGTATGTTGATGAAGATTAATCCCATTGTAGGAGTTAAACCCAACCATAATTGACGCAATGCCCTTATCAACTGCTGCAGCATAAGGTGGAAGATACGTTTCTCGCATCACCTGATCCGTCATGGTGGCATTGCCCCCTTCTATGCCGCCATCGGTCGCGCCATCACCCAGAAAATGTTTTGCGGTAGCAGCTACTGTGTGGCGATGCCCTAAACTTGTGCCTTGATGACCAGCGATAGAGGCCATCACTGCTGCTGTAGTTAAATCTCTATCCTCTGTATAACCTTCGTATACCCTGCCCCAGTGCTCATGTTGTGGCATGGCAATACAAGGTGAAAAAGTCCAGTTGAATCCGGTGCCTGCTACTTCTAATGCTGTGATCTGTGCAGCTTGTTTGATTAGGGACATGTTTCTGGTTGCGGCCATACCAATGTTGTGAGGAAAAATAACCGCACCTTCAAAGGTATTTTGACCATGCACCGCATCCACAGCAATCAACAAGGGAATACCTAAACGGGTTTCTAATGCACGACGTTGAAATTCATTAAATTTATTGATCCAATCCATTGCGTCTGGACCGGGAGTTGGACCTTGGGTGTGGATGATAGAGCCAATCGTTTTGTCACGTATAATTTCAGGAGATACATTGTTATGCCAAACTGACTGAGTCATTTGTCCAATTTTTTCGTCCAGTGTCATTTCCTGCATCAGAGCTTCAATCATTTCTTGCTGAGTTTGATACTGGCACAAATCAAATTTTTGACTGCCCCATTCACAAATAACCTTGATTTCATCTTCAACCTCAGTCAAAAGCTCAGGCTCTTTAAGACCAAAATTGGCGCAGCCTAAGGTTATTAACGACAAAGTAAATATCAGTACTGATTTCATATCTGGTCCATTTTTATTTTTTAGATAAGTTTTCAAAGCTCAACACTTTACTTGTCATAAAAAATTGACAAATTTACGTGAACTAAGGTGATTAAATACTAGGCTTGCATCACCTACCTATTAACTTTGCATTGTCTGTGCAAAGAAAGTCAACTTGAATATGTCAGGTAAAAATAAATCAAAGCTGTTTTGTGCCGCTTGTTCAGGCCATATAACTTTTTTACTGAATACAATAAACTATAAGGGGTTAAGTAATTGAATATATAATGGATAAGCAATTAAAATTGACGACTAAAATTTTCCAGAAACTAGCATACACTCCTAATAAGTGATTTTAATCATCTATATATTTAAGTTAGCGGTAACCGCTTACAAATTTATAATTTGTTTAATAACCTATTTAATTCAGTTGTTTGAACTCAAGTTTGTGATAAAAATATCTAGCTGGACAATAAAATATTAAATTTAATAAGGTTCGAGTAAGTTAGCCAGACGAAATATATATAGATCTATAGTAATTAATTTGCATCGGTAGAGTACCTAAATAGGCAGTCACTAATGAATACATTATGGGGCTTTATTGGTAACAAACACATTACAACTCACACTCACTTTGATTGTAACAATTTACGTCACTGGCTGCGGTGGTGGGTCAAATCAAACTCAACCCTCCACATTTCCGGCATTAGTACTTGGCACTGTGGCGGACGTTCAACCCATAAATTGTGACAACATTAATGAAGTATCGAACACTGCATTTAGTGACGTAAGCCGCAGTGCGTTATACCCCCTCATCAACTAAAATGAACAACGCGGCTTCTCGTATGTCAGGTAGAATAGCAGTCAGTGATCATACCGCTGATGGCTTGTTAGATTTTTATGTTAGCGATGGCCATGGCCGGCTATTTAAGCAAACCAGCGATCATCAATTTGTTGAACTGAACGAAGAAGCGGATATCGCGGCCACATCTATATCTCGTGAAGCCACTTTTATGAATATAAACTTCGATGGTAAGCCTGACATTATTAGTCATCAGGACGGGCCTAATAGGTTACAAATATAGATTTAATTACACTTTTAACATTCAATAATATTGACTGCTAAACCACCACGAGAAGTCTCCTTATACTTAGTTTTCATGTCGTTACCTGTCTCCCACATAGTTTTAATCACTTTATCAAGGGATACTTTATGATTGCCTGTTCCACGCAGCGCCAGCCTTGATGCATTGATCGCTTTTATTGCACCCATCGCATTTCTCTCAATACAAGGTACTTGTACAAGGCCACCTACCGGATCACAGGTTAACCCTAAATTATGCTCCATGCCTATCTCGGCAGCGTTTTCGACACAGGCAACTGAACCTCCTAAAATTTCTGTCAGTGCACCTGCAGCCATCGAACATGCGACTCCTATCTCGCCTTGACAGCCCACTTCTGCACCTGAAATGGAAGCATTTTTCTTATAGAGAATACCTATAGCTGCTGCGGTTAATAAAAAGCGACATGCGGCGTCATCAGACATAGGTATAACAAACTTGTGATAGTAGTTCATAACTGCCGGAATAATACCTGCGGCACCATTAGTTGGCGCCGTTACCACTCTGCCACCCGCTGCATTTTCTTCATTTACAGCCAGAGCAAACATATTGACCCAGTCCATGCAGATCATAGGATCACTACTTTTTTCATTTTCAAGTTTTGAGAAAAGCGCGGATGCACGTCTATATACCTTTAATCCGCCGGGTAGCACACCTTCTGTTTTTTTCCCATTTTCTATACATTCCTGCATAGTGTTCCAAATATTGAGGAGGTTTGCGCGGACGTCGCTTTCAGATCTCAAAATAGCTTCGTTTTTCAACATCAAACTGCTGATCCGAAAGCCATTGTCGTAGCACACATTCATTAATTCACGTGCATTGGAAAATGGGTATGGCACTACTATTTGTGACTCAGCTGTTTTTTCACTTTTTTGGTTATCAAAATCTTTATCTTCTACAATAAAGCCACCACCAATTGAGTAATATGTGCACTGAAAAAGTAATTTATTTTCAGTAAATGCAGACATAGTCATTCCATTGGCGTGTTTAGGTAATACCTTTCTGCGATGAAAGATAATCGCGCCACTATTTAAAAAAGTAATTTTCTGGGTATCTAACAACATTAAAGTTTGGCTGGTTTGAACTTTTGCTAACAGACTCTCAATTTGTTGGACTGGTACATTTTCTGGACTGTATCCTAACAAACCTAAAATGATAGCCTTTCCAGTACCATGACCCTTACCAGTCAAGCCTAATGAACCAAACAGTTCAGTTGTTATGTAAGAAACCTGATCAAGCTTACCTTGGGTTTGTATTTGTTGTGCAAACAAATATGCTGCGCGCATTGGTCCAACTGTATGTGAGCTAGAGGGTCCAATACCCACTTTAAACATATCAAAAACACTTATCATAAATTCTCAATCGGGTTTCTTAAAATGGTTGTGTAAATGCTGCTTTAACCAACATTAACCATCAAAGCTTTTGTATACAGAACAAACCGAACACAAAAGCTAACAAAGGCTTAAAAAAAGCTTAATAAATGGAAAGCTTGGTATAACTAATTGGCTTAAATAAAATACTTAAAAGCTAAACACAGGTGGTTGTGGAATGTCACCTCTGCGCGTTACATAACAAACCAATTCTGTGCCAGATAAATTACTAAAGTTTCTTACACTGCCAATAGGCGTAGTGAAGTTATCACCGGCAACTAAGTGAATGGTCTCCGCATCAACAGTGATGCTTAATGAACCATGATGCACAAAAATAACTTCTTCTTCGGCACGGCAATGTGAAGGGATCGTGGCACCTGCTTGGAGTTTTAATGCTCGGACTACAAAGCCATGTTTCCAGCCCAATTTGGATGCAACAATGCCTTCCTCAGTTGAATCCCCACCAATAAGAGACACCTCACATACGCCTTCAAAGTTGGAGAGTGCAGTGTTATTTTGCCAGTCAAAATCAGCGGTTCGGATAACGTATTGGTCTAATACATCACTATCTACAAACCTGTGCTCTGCAATCTGTTGAGCATTAGTGACCAGCATAGGTTTCTTTCCAGGCGGTATACTTTCGCCCGCAATGGTATCAATCAAAGACCCATCGTCTAAGAGGATCAGCCCATAGTCTTTTGCCATATCAAACACTTTAGGTGCCCATAACACACGACCAGGGTCGTCCCCACCTAGCACTGCATGCAGGTAACCTAGACCTTCATGCACACCGTTGGGAAGTCCTTGAATACACTCAAAACCTCTAAAAACGTCCATTGGAAGTGAGATGATATCACCGCTATTTAAAGATACTCGTCCATCATTTGCATCAACACCGGTAATAAAGTCCCATTTGCCATAGTGCACAACAAACACTTCTTCCGTTAAATGACTGTGTTGTGAGTTAAGGCAATTAGCAGGCTGGCGAGCACCTCCAATATTAAAACCATGAGGTATTTTAATATGTACATGTTGATTTGGATTTTCTGCAACGCCGGGGCCAATAATAGTAAAGTTTTCTTTTTTATCAGAACCCGGACTACGGGTATCAATGAATGCATTAATACAGGGTTTTAATTCTTCGTAACGAACAGCTCTTGTGTGAAGAGACATCATATTCTCCAGTGATTTATTTATTTTTATTTGCTAACGAGCGGTCCAGCCACCATCAACTTTAATACAGGTGCCAGTGATCATCGCCGCCAGATCACTAAGCAAAAAAATACAAGCGTTGGCAACATCTTCGGGGGTTGCCAACTTATTCATCGGGATCATCTCAAACACAAACTTTTAAAGTCTGGATCTTCCAGCATAGGGGCTGTCAATGCTGTTGACACAAAGGTAGGGGCAACTGAATTAACACGAATATTGCTTGGCGCCAGCTCAACGCCCATCGCTTTAGTTAATCCTTCCACAGCATGTTTAGTCATGCAGTACAGTGTTCTGCCGGAAGAACCTACAAATCCCATCTGTGATGACATATTCACAATTGCCCCACCAGATTGTTGCATTACCGAGACTGCGGCTTTAGAAGTGCGGTATAGACTTTTGATATTAATATCAATCATCACATCCAAATCTTCTGAGGGTTGTTCAAGCAGATCTGCAACCCGATTGGTTCCCACATTGTTAATCAGGCCATCAAGTCGCTGGAGCTGTTTTAATCTAGAAATAAATGCATCTGAAAGTACATCTTCTACCCAGATCTGAATATTTTCTGGATTGGTTATTTGTAATTCTTCTAGATCATCTCTTGTCCTCGCTACCGCAATAACGTTTGCTCCTAACTGGGCAGCAAGTATTGCGCAAGCTCGGCCAATACCTTTGCCTGCTCCTGTGATCAGCAATGTTTTTCCAGTGAATAAGTCAGTACTGAAACCAATCATATACGCCCTCAAATTTTTATTTTGCATTCGAAGTCATTATTAAGTAAGATTTTTGAATTGGCAAGAATTATTCGTAATTCAACATAATCAAATATAAACCTCGGAGAAACATTATGATCAAGTATCTTAAGAAAGGGCCTACTCAGCATGAAAAGTCTGAGTCTAATAAAAAGGTGCAAAGCATTGTTGAGGATATTATCGGTGCAATTGAAAAAAATGGCGATGAAGCCGTAAGAAAATACTCTGAAACCTTCGATAAATGGACTCCGAAGTCATTTAGATTATCAAAAGAGGATATTACAGCTTGTTACGATGAACTAAGCGAACAAGTGATTTCTGATATTCGTTGGGCTCAAGCACAAGTGAAAAACTTCGCACAGATCCAAAGAGACTCAATGAAAGATGTTGAAGTCGAAACATTACCGGGTGTCACATTAGGTCACAAACATATTCCAATGGAATCAGTAGGTTGTTATGTACCAGGTGGTAAATACCCCCTTGTAGCTTCTGCACACATGAGTGTGGTCACAGCTAAAGTAGCAGGTGTAAAGCGTGTTATTGCCTGTGCTCCACCATTTGATGGAAAGCCGTCGCCGGCGATTGTAGTGGCAATGGATATGGCTGGCGCTGATGAAATTTATTGTTTTGGAGGCGTTCAAGCTGTAGCAGCCATGGCTATCGGTACCCAGACAATAGCACCTGTAGACATGATTGTTGGCCCGGGTAATGCCTTTGTGGCTGAGGCTAAGCGCCAATTATTTGGTCGAGTGGGTATCGATCTATTTGCTGGACCTACCGAAACCTTAGTTATTGCAGATGAAAGCGTTGATGGTGAACTTTGCGCAGCCGACTTATTAGGTCAAGCCGAGCATGGCCCTACTTCACCAGCGGTATTATTAACAAACAGTGAGAAACTGGCGAAGGAGACAATGATAGAGGTAGAACGTCAATTGAAGGTTCTTTCAACAGGCGAAGTGGCGGGTCAAGCATGGCGCGATTTTGGCGAAGTAATAGTCTGTGACACTCATGCAGAAATGCTGCAAGTAGCCAATGACTTAGCCTTTGAACACGTACAAATTATGACAGAGAATACCCAGTTTTATAAAGACAATATGCAAAACTTTGGTGCCTTGTTTTTAGGGCCCGAAACCAATGTTTCATATGGTGATAAGTGTATCGGTACCAATCATACACTACCAACTAAAAAGGCGGCACGTTATACTGGTGGATTATGGGTCGGCAAGTTTATAAAAACCTGTACTTTTCAACACATTACAGAAGAAGCATCTGTTTTGGTTGGTAATTACTGCTCCCGTCTTTGTGCAGTAGAAGGCTTTGCTGGGCATAAGGAACAAGCCGACATTCGTTTGAGACGATACGAGAAAAAATAAATTGAATAGCAAAAAACGCGTCACATCCTACGATGTAGCAAAGGCGGCAGGTGTTTCTCAATCTGCTGTGTCTAGAGTGTATGTTGAGGGTAGGAGTGTCTCCAAAAAAACTAAGGCAATGGTATTAGCAACAGCGAAAGAATTGGGATACAAGCCTAATGCCATCGCGCGTATGCTGATCACCAAACGCTCTGGGATGGTGGCGGTTATTTTGTCTTCGAGAGCGAATTTAATCTACCCAGAAGTTCTATCTTTGTTGAACAAGCGTCTTTCAGAAAAAAACGAGCGTGTGTTGTTATTCAATTTAGACGATGCTGCAGGACTGGATGATATTTTAGAACAAATTTGGACCTTCCAGGTCGACGGTGTTATTGCACTAGCAGCCCACTTTGACAACGATAGCATCGAAAATTTTAAGGTGCACAACATCCCTGTGGTTTTATACAACCGCAGGGTGTCTGGACATTCTGCTAGTTCGGTCTGTTGTAATCACGATCAGGGTATCAGTCAGCTCGTCAATATACTCGATGACTTTGGTCATAAAAGATTTTTAGTTCTAGCTGGGCCAAGTGAATCTGATGTGGCGCAAGAAAGGTTAGAGTGTTCAATCAAAGCACTTTCTTCAAAGGGACATAACGACGTGCCAATAAAGTATGGTGACTTTAGTTATGACTCCGGACGATTAACATTTGCTGAAGCAATGCAAAGCAACAATGTGCCTACTGCTGTGATATGCAGTAACGACACCATGGCAATCGGTGTTATCGACGAAGCAAGGAAAAACTTTGGCCTAAGGATCCCTGAAGATTTATCTGTGGTCGGATTTGATGGTGTAAACGCTGTTTTTTGGCACAGCTACCAACTAACCACTATAAAACAACCTCTCGAACAAATGACGAAGGCGGCGGTCGATATTTTACTAGAACAAATCGAATCACCCGAAAATCCGGCACAACTTCGGTTGTGGTCAGGAACTTTTATCGAGGGCAATACTGTAGGACCTGTTAGGAATGATCAATAAACCATTACTCGTATTTATTCCCGGAACATTGTGCACAAGCCAAGTGTTTCAGCCAATTGTAGAAAACCTTAAATACGATGCTGTACTCATCGATTATAAGTATCACGATAGTTTACAAGCTATGAGTGAAGAAGTACTTCGCTTGGTAGGCGATAAACCTTTTATTCCAGTCGGATTTTCGATGGGTGGTATGGTGGCATTTGAGCTGATCCGTCGCGCAAATGAACAAATTAGCGGGCTAATTTTACTTAACAGTAATGCCAATGCTGATTTACCCGGTAGGCAGGAAGGTCGTGATCGACACTTAGCGTTAGCCAAAAAAAATAACCTAACAAAACTTATGCAAGATGTGTATCTACCTGTTTACTTCGAAAAAAACGACTTTGCACAGAGCCAAATAGTACTACAAATGGCTGAAAATTTAGGTATAGACGTATTTGAGGCACAAATAAAAGTACTCGCACAACGGCCCGATTCGTTGGATGTACTAGAAAAGTTTGCTAAGCCTACACTTATTATCGGTG
>CAZMDX010000315.1:0-2642 GCA_964564805.1 uncultured Pseudoalteromonas sp.
TGCGAAAGAACTTCCTGAAAAAACGATTATTATACAAACCCTAAAAATTGACGGTAAACAGGCTGAACTATATGAGTCTGTACGTTTGAGTATGGATACGCGTTTGAAAGAAATTATCGCGGCAAAAGGCCTGCAGCGTAGTCAAATTGAAATTCTTGATGCGTTATTAAAACTGCGTCAAGTCTGCAATCATCCACATTTATTATCTTTGCCCAGTGCTAAATCTGTTAAGCAATCAGCTAAGTAAGAGTTTTTGATGGAAACGCTGCCAGAGATAGTCGAAGAGGGTAGAAAGGTACTGATTTTTTCTCAGTTCACTAGTATGTTGACATTAATAGAAACAGAACTCGTCGCAAGCAACATACCTTTCGTTAAGCTCACAGGGAGTAGCAGAAATCACCAAGAATTAGTCGATACATTCCAATCTGGTCATGTGCCTGTATTTTTAATTAGCTTAAAAGTGGGTGGGGTGGGTTTGAATTTAACCGCTGCAGATACGGTGATCCATTTTGATCCTTGGTGAAACCCTATAGTGGAAAATCAAGCTACTGACCAGGCTTACCGTATAGGTCAAGATAAACCAGTATTTGTGTATAAATTAATTATTGAAAACTCTATTGAAGAAAAGATTTTACAGATCCAAAAGAAAAAAGCAGAGTTGGCTAATGCCTTATTATCAGAAGAAGTCAGTCAAAGTAACTTAAGTTTAACAGATGATATTTTAGTTACATTACTGGTTCCTTTGACATAGGTTGAGTTTATCCGTTTCATTTGTGTAATAATTTTGTTACACAAACAAGGTTTGAGGTTTACTCATTGAAATCAACAACTAAGAAAGAATCTTTTATTGATCAACGCGTCACTTTGATAGCAGCTTTAGTGATAAGTTTAATATATTGTCTTGTTCCTAAATTCGCACAAGCCGATAACAACCCTCTACTCGTACCTGCACATTTTAAAAACATAAAATCAGCGTCAATTCAAAACGTGGCGGCGCCAAGTAAAAGGTTATTGTCGGCCCAAAAAAACAGAGGTAATTATCGCTTTGCACTTAATCTAAACCAAGCATCTATAGATATTGGCATAGAAGAAGTAACGTATAACAAGCGCGGAACGCCTTCATATTCAACATCATTTTCATCTTCTTTTAAAGATAATGATAAAGATTGGACACTTATTTACACACAAGGCAGTAATAGTGGCTTTGGAGAATTATTCGGCAATGGTCAACATTTGTTGATAGAACAGCGTGGCGAACAAGTGTTTGCAGTTGATTTAGGTTTATCTGGACTAACGCCTGGGATATATGAGAATGATGTTATAGGTGATCTAAAGGCTTCTCATAAGCTAAAGGCTTCTCATAAGCTAAGGGCTTCCAAACACTTTGAAAAAAGCGCTAATCAAGTGACTGCAATGGATGAGGTTATTGTAGTCGACCTTATGCTTTTATTTACTCAAAATATCGTTGACACCTTTCCTGATGATATGGCCCAAACGTTAATGGAACATCTGGTTTTTAAAGCTAATCAGACATTTTTTGATAGCCACATCAACGTGACATTGCGCCTCGTACATACCCAATTTATTGATTACCCCAATCCTTCAAGCATCGAAGCGCTCTATGAACTGATAGACGCATTTGATGACGATCCAAACACTGTTACAGACCCGTCTCTTGCAGATGTTGCAGCCCTTCGGGATACCTTTGGCGCAGATATTGTCTCTATGATCCGTACTCATGACTTGAACGAACGTGAAGTGTGTGGGGTTGCGACGTTCCCAGAGCCTGACGTGGACTATTTGGTAAACGTCACCAATATAGGTATAAGTGGTGGCTCAAATTGTATTGATACGTTTACCCACGAAATCGGGCACAATTTTGGAGCAGGGCATCAGCAGTTTAATGGTAATTCGCAAGGGGCTGAGTCGGCGGCTGGTGCATTGATTGTACCGGGTAAGTTTAACACTATGATGAGTTCAATTGGCACGGGTGATATTAATCGTGACTTTGGGCTAGCCATATTTTCCAATCCAGACGTAATGTGTGCGGCGGTGTCTTGCGGTGACGTATTTGTTGCCAATAACAGCGCAACAATAAATTACTTTGCACCAGTCAATGCCGCGCTACGGGGTACGATAAGTGAATCACAAACACCTTCATTATTACCTAGTGTGACCGATCTCGATGGTGATACTGTGTTTGATGACATCGACGCATTTCCATTTGACCCAACTGAATTTTTGGACTCAGACCTAGACGGAATGGGTGACAACGAAGATGCGTTTCCAAACGACTTCAACGAACAACAAGATACTGATCAAGATGGCATGGGAAATAATGCTGATAGCGATGATGATAATGATGGCACCAATGACTTAGCCGATGCATTACCCTTTGACCCAACAGAAACAATAGACGCTGATGGCGATGGGGTTGGTGACGCCTTTGGTGACACTGCTGGTGACGCTGATGGCGATGGTTACGTAGACATGCCTGGCGTTACATTTGAGGCTGCTGATAACAGTAATTTAGTAGAGAAGGACCACAACACAAGTAAATACACGGGCGCTCGATTAAGTGCGTTAATTAATCTTGCTGATGATTGGGATCTTCTGCTTTCACACGCTACGCAGGAACTTCA
>CAZMDX010000316.1:0-3262 GCA_964564805.1 uncultured Pseudoalteromonas sp.
GGTCTACTGGCTTTTTTCTGTTTTTGAGTGACCGCGCCTTCTACTTGCCACAAAGGTAAATCGAACATGACTCCGTGGGGCTTAACATCGAGTATCCAAGCTAAAAATACTACTGCTGGGAACCCAGTAATAGAAATAATAATGAGTAAGCGTACGCCACCCTTTGGCAATCCTAAAGGTTCAAAAGTTAGCTCTGCCACCTGCAACACTAACCAGCCAACTACGGCGTAAGTGATTACCACAGACATAATTTCTCGACGACGAACTTCGGAAATTAATTGGCTAAAAAAGCGCGATAAAATAGGTGTTACTCCCTGTTGTTATTACATTCAATACCCGTGTAATAAGATAAAAACACAATATAGTGTTTCAGCTGTTATGAGTATATACTTAATCTTCAGTATAATCACAAAGTGAGATTGGTAATGTCAGAATCAGACAACAGCAACAGTAATGAGTCCGCAAATAGTAATCAGGAAGATAATCAAACTGAAAACACAAAGCCTGCAGAAAATTCTTCAGATAGTCCCAATATCCGCGAGGTTATGCCCCATACTCTTCCAGGCAAACCCGATGCTCGATAACGTCTTAATAATATCCAAAGTAGACACGCGATGATTGCGTGACTACTTTTGCTACTTTCCTAATAATTAGCAACATGAGTTTTTATTTGCTAAACACTGCTAAGCAAATGACACTAATGCCAAAAAACCATTTTATGGTGGCGAGATGTTTTCCTAGGAAATGTTAGGCTAGCCAAGTTGGATATTATTTTCAATTTTTTGGAATCCAGACTGCGCTTAAGACTGAACCACTGATCTCCTACAAATATGAAACACGGTGAGAACAACCCCTAATTTTAATTGACTTTACTAAGCCATCAAGTTTCCAAAATAGTCAGTTCAATCAACCAAAGTCCAATAAAACCGATGTCTGTTAAACAAACAAAGTATGAATTAATGTTGTTTTTATCAAATCAATTGAGATGATTTATTGGCATAAAGAATGTCTTCTTTCGAGCTTTAGGCTAATCATGACGAGTATTCTCCTCATGCAGTGATGCTTTAAAGCAGATTATCTGGATTTTACTAAGTCGATTCAGTTAACTTTATTACTTGCGACAAGGGCTGAACTCACATCTTAATTTGCGGCGGCATTTTGTGAAAATACAATCGCATATAGTATTATATATTGTGGTTTTTCTAGATGTTCAGATACTTTTTTGAGTCTCTTAGAACCTTTGACTAAGATATATTTTTCAGACGCATAATTTTAGGGCTTAAAATTTAGGACTAATCTTTAAAATGTACAATATATTAACTCTTGAGGTATTTTTTCGATTGAAACGTTCAAATCAAAAACAGCAAGATTATAAATTTTGTCGAGCATGGCTACTTATCTGTATACTTTTTCTGACAAGTTCTTGTGTGAGTTGGCTTCAGCCGACCTTAAATAAAGACATTGTTGAGATACAAGCCGGTGAATACAAGCTTGACAAAGACCACGCTGTATTATTATTTAAAATTAATCACATGGGATTTTCAAGCTATGTGGGGCGCTTTAATGAGTTTGATGTCAGTCTGGATTTTGATCCTAACCATATTGAAAACTCGCGCATTGAAGCGATAATAGATATGCGTAGCATCGACGTGAATAACCCAGAGTTTGCAACAAAACTTGGTGGCACTGCGTGGCTTGATTCTCAGCAGTTTCCTCAAGCTGTATTTCGTAGTTTAACTGTTAAAAAAACTGATGATGAACAGTTACTGGTACGAGGCGCACTCACTTTTTTAGGTACCACAAAGGAAGTGACCATGGTGGCGAAGTTAAATGGTGCTGCCAATAATCCTCTGACTCGGCAGTATACGCTTGGCTTCGCTGCTAATTTACGTTTTAAACGTTCTGATTTTGGTTTGAAAAAGTTTATTCCAGTGGTGGGTGACGAGGTAGACATCGAAATCCATAGCGAATTCCAGCGTCAATAAGATAGCGAGTTCTGAAGCTGAGCCTTAAGACAAATAATGTGATTTTAACGATTTTTTCAAGCTATGACTGATGTATAGGTTTTAGGATTAAGGGGCACAGTGAGTAAGAAAATAAGAAAATAGCAGGTTGAGACTAAGTGGAGAATATTACCTTAACACCTTGTTTTCAATCAACCCGATTAATCAATTAACACTCAAACGTCGGTGATTAGGTAGTCATTGCTTTATGCGATTGAGTTCTCAAAAAATGATCCTGATATAGTGCAGTCCCAACAAACGGAACTGTTAATCGCACTTCCCGTGATATGGGCCGACCAAATCAATTTGTACTATTACTTTGGTGGCCCCCATAACTTTTAAAGACTATTGCTCAGCGTCGTCGATCATTTGACCGAGGTAAGCTGCAGCACGTTGTAAAACGTCAGTATAACCACTGAGTTCATCGAAGCTCTTACGGATCACAGGGGCATGAGTAAACAGGCAAGCACATAGTTTGCCGCTGCTGTCGGTTATCGGTACGGCAATAGCGACCATACCATCAATAAACTCCTCATTATCTGTGCCAACACCACTTGCTTTTATACGCTGCAACAGTGTTTCTAGTACGTCTACATCAATAATTGTATTTCTGGTGTACTGAGTTAACGCAAGATTAGTCATGATACTTTGACGTCTATCTTTAGGTAACGAGCTCAAATATAACTTACCGCTGGCCGTGCACCAACTAGGGGTATGACTGCCGACCTGAAGGTTGACCTGCAGTGGCCAATCAGCTTGTACTCGGTCGTAATAAACCATTTCAGAACCCCTGGGAACGGCAATGCCGCAGGTCTCACCAATTTCTTTGGTAAGCTGCTGCAATATCGCGCGACGCACTGCGCTAAAACGCTCGCTGTGTAAAACGCCCCAAGCAATACTGTGCATCTTGGCACTGGGAATAATGAGACCACGCATATTAGTTTGCACAAAACCATCACCTTCGATCTGATTAAGTAGTCGATGGATACTGGGTTTAGGAATATTTAACTGGCAAGCTAAGTCGGCTGGCGACATGGGTCGTTCAGCCTTACAAACTGCTTCAATAATCTGCATCACTCGGCTCACTGCAGAGCCTTTTTCTCTTGTGCTCATCAGTATAATTTAACTCATGGTAGGCATAGAAAACAATGCACCTTCGCGCACACCGGCTGAGGGCCAACGTTGAGTGATGGTTTTACGTTTGGTATAAAAACGCACCGCATCAGGTCCGTAGGCATGTAAATCACCAAATAACGAAC